>JAWVZD010000302.1:0-4033 GCA_033722395.1 Thermoanaerobaculia bacterium
GCAAACCGGTCGAAGCCTCGTCGGCGTACGGCGTGTAGATCGCCCACAAATAGCTGCCGCCGCTGACCGCGCCGCTCTCGGCATCGAAGATCTCGAGCGGCCCGCCGAGGTTGTAGACCGATGCCGGAGCGGCGGGCATCTCGAGTTCGCCCGCCTCCGCTTCGCGGTGCCGTTGCTCGATACTCTCGGGACCGGTCGCGCCCGCCGCCCGCAACTCGCGGCCACGCCGCATGTACGGCTCAAGCGAGACATGGTAGCAGGCGACGTGGAAGCGCTCGTCGCCCGGCTCGTCCGCCAGGCAGACGAGATCGTTGCTCCCCTCCCTGAGCTCGACGAGCTCGCCGGAGGCGTCGTACCCCAACACTCGCGCCTCCTCGCGGCGATCTTCCGGCGCCGCCGCGAGCGCGCCGGCGATCTGGACCTCGGGCCGAGGCGGCCCGGCCGGCTCGTCCGCCTGCACCACCGTCGCGGCCATCGTCAACAAGAACAGACTTCGAAGACTCTTCACTCTCGACCCTCCTCGCTCGACCTGCGGTGACCCGGGGTGCCGCGGCGCAGCTCCTTCTCGAGCACCTGCTGTCGTTTCGTCCGACGATACCCCACTCGCTCGTAGAAGCGGTGCGCCTCGCCCCGGTCAGCGCGGCTCCGCACTCGCAAGAGAGCGCAGCCCGATCGCTGTGCCCAGCGCTCGGCGGAGCGCATCAGCCGCCGGCCGACTCCCCGATCCCGGAAAGCCTCGGCCACGATCACCCCCCCGAGCTCGGCGAACGGCTCCTCGTCCAGACGGTCGCTGCGGAAGACGTGAACGAAGCCGACGACGTCCCCCTCCGAGACGGCCACGCGGGTGAGGTGGAGCGCCGTGTCGAAACCGCTCAGCCGCCGCTCGAGATCGCCCGCCGAGGTGGCGTATCCCAGGCGCTCCCAGAGCTCGGCCATCGCCGCCGCGTGCTCTGCACGGGCCGGCTCGATCGTCACCTCGGGCGTCCGATCGGCCGGGACTCCGACTCGGCGCGAGCGGCTCACTCTTCGACGCCCCCCGCCAGCCACCCGGGGTAGAGCTCCGGCCGCCGATGACGCAGGAAGAGCTCCCGCGCGTGCGAGCGCTCGACCGCGGCCAGGTCGAGCTCGGCGTAGAGAATCTCCTCGGTGCCGCGGCCGGCTCGGGCCACCACCCGGCCGGACGGATCGCAGACGAACGACTCGCCGGCGAACTCCAGCCTCTCCTCCCTACCGACCCGGTTCGCCAGGGCCGCGAAGTAGCCGTTCTGGAAGGCGGCGACCCGCATCTCGGCCTCGTAGAGGCCCTCCGGCCATTCGTCGACGGCGCCGGCCTGGGGGACGAAGACCACCTCGGCACCGCCCACGGCGAGCGCCCGCATGTACTCCGGATAGTGCCGGTCGTAGCAGATCGCCACGCCGAAGCGACCGTGGCGCGTGGTGTAGACCGGAGCGCCCCGGTCCCCGGGCGCGTAGTAGGCCTGCTCGTGGAAGCAGGGGTAGTCGGTGATGTGGACCATCCGGGTGACGCCGAGCAGACGGCCGTCGGCGTCGATCACCGGCGAGGCGTCGTAGGTCGTCTCGCCGTGGCGCTCGTAGAGGTTGAGGACCACGACCACGCCGAGGTCGCGGGCGAGCGCCGAGAACGCCTCGGTCGTCGGTCCGGGGATCGTCTCCGCCAGATCGGTCGGGGGCTCCGACGGCCTCCTCTGCGGGTAGAACGGGGTGAAGGCGAGCTCGGCGAAGGCGACGACTCCGGCGCCGACCCGGGCGGCCTCCGCCACCGCCTCGAGGCCGCGCTGCCGGTTCGCCCCCAGATCGTCCGCAGCCCGTTGCTGGACCAGGGCGACGCGCACCACCCGCTCGGATCCCATCGTGGCTTCCATTCTAGTGTCACCGGCGGGACGCCGACTCGGCTCGTCGTCCGCCTCAGGCTCGCCAGGCCCGGCCGAAGGCGAGGATGGTCCGAAACGGCAGGTTGCCGTCGTCTCGCGGGGCCGGCTCGAGTCGCGCTGCGATCTCCGTCACGGCGCCTCTACGGGTTGCGGGATCGAGCTCGCGGAGCGCGTCGCCGAGCCCGACGGCGTGCAGGTAGAGCGCCACGAAGTCGTCGGTCCGCGGCAGCTCGAGATCGAGCCGCTGCTCCTCGACCGAGACCATGACGAACCCCGCCCGTTCGAGCCATTCGGCCCAGCGCTCGGGGCGGCTACCGTCGAATCGCCCCAGGTAGCTCGCCAGTCGCCGGAGCGCCGCCGGGTCGGTCAGCCGAGCCTCGAGCACGTCGCCGACGGCTTCGAACAGCGGACTACGGTCTCGTTCGGCCCACACGGCGAGCGAGATCC
Organism: Thermoanaerobaculia bacterium; assembly: GCA_033722395.1. Lineage (GTDB taxonomy): Bacteria > Acidobacteriota > Thermoanaerobaculia > Multivoradales > JAHEKO01 > JAWVZD01. The sequence goes on from JAWVZD010000302.1 coordinate 2,340, forward strand.
GCCCGCCGAGCCGCAGCACGCGGCGTGCCTCGGCGAGGCAGGCGACCGACTCCTCCGACGGCTCCAGCGCGTGGCAGCTCACGACGGCATCGAACGATGCGTCGTCGAACGGCAACTCGACCGGACGGCCTCGCCTCCAGGCGATGTCCGAGCCAGTCGCGCGGGCGAGCTCGAGGCGGCACGGATCCTCTTCGATCGCCGTGACCGACCCCCTCTCGCCGACCACGGCCAGCACCCGCCGTGCCAGAACTCCGACGCCACATCCCAGATCGAGGGCATCGTGCCCCGCGGCGAGCAGAGCCCGCGACACCAGGAGGTCGGCGAACGGACCGTCGAGGAAGCGCCCCACGCTGTCGCGTTGGGCCCGCGCCCGCTCACCTTCGGGGCTGGGGTGATCGCCGGTCGGCATCAGGCCCGCGATTGTGCCAGATCGAGCCGCTTCCGTGATCTCTCCGGCCTTCCGACCGCAAGAACTCCCGTACCGAGGTGTTCCACCCCTGGCCGCCGACCGCCCGGCGGTCGCAACCGATCGGAGGTTCTTGATCATGCGAACGATTCTCTCTCTCCTGTTCCTGGTCGGCGGTCTCTTGCCGGCCCTCCTCGCCGCTCAGCCCGGCCCACCGACCCTCCGAGGTCCGCACGAGCCCGGCGTCCCCGAACGGTTCGGCGAGACCGACGCGTCGCGTCTCGACGTCCTGTCCGACTACCTCGAGCTTTCCGATGCGCAGCGCTACGAGGTCGAGGCGATCTTCGAGGCCGGGCGCACCGAGCGGCAGGCCGCCGCCGAGGCCCAGCGTGAAACAGCCGCAGCACTAAGGGACGAGCTCGATGTCGACACACCCGATCCACGCCGGGTCGGCGAGCTGGTCATCGCTCTCGAACGCCAGAAGGAGACCTTCGCCGCGGCCGGCCAAGCCCAGCACGACGCCATCGCCGCTCTCCTCACCCCCGAGCAAAAGGAGCGCTACGACGCGCTCGAGGCCGCCCGTGATTTGCGGCCGAAACCGCCCGGCCCGCGGCACCATCGCCGGCCGAGTCGACGCGCCGCACCCGGTGGCGCGACAGCGCCGCCGAGCGGCTCGCCAGGCGCTTTCTGAGGCGCCCTTTGGGGCACCCCCCGGCGGGAGGCGTCGACCACCGGCTCAATCCGAAGCGACCGTCAGGGTGTGCTCGGCCCGCCCGGCCTTCGGGTGACTCGCCTCGATGCGGACCGTGGCGCCGGACGCGGCTCGCAGCACCCACTCGGCCTCGGCCGTGTCGTGGCCGACGAGTGTGCCGAGGTCGATCTCGGCTTCGGAGGACAGGACCTCGACCCCTTCGCCCCCTACCGCGACGCGCACCGGCACGGCGCGGCCGAGCTGGCGCCGGATGGCGAGCTCGGTCGGGGCAAAGCCGAGGTTGCCGACCTCGACCTCGAGCCGGTGGACGCCCCCGCCGAGGGCCGTGAGCGTCGCCTCGGCGATCTCGAGCTGCGGCGTGTGGGCGGCCTGCATCAGCACGAAGTCGACGTTCCTCTCGACCTCGCGCGGCAGGTCCTCGGGCAGCGGGTTGTTCTGCCCGAACTTCCGCCAACCGCCGATCTCGACCGTGCCGAGCTGTGGGTGCTCGAACGGCTCCCACTCCTTGAAGCCCCGGCCGTCCTGGTGCTCGTCGTCCCAAGCGAGCGCCTCGTGCTGCTCGATCCGCCCGTCACC
>JAWVZD010000303.1:0-4032 GCA_033722395.1 Thermoanaerobaculia bacterium
CGCCGGTCGGAGGGTGCCCTCCGTCGGCCGTGCCCGCTCGCTCCGAGGGCGCCCCTCCGGGGTATACCCGCGCCTCGTGAGGGGCGTTGTGCAGACGGGATGGGGAGCCGTCACCTGTCGGACACCGAGCTCGGGAGCCGCCTGTCGGACGGTCGCGAGATCCCCGCTTGGTCGACCTTCCCGGAGGTGGTCGAGAAACCTCCCGTCGAGTGCCAGTCCCTCGGAACTACGAGCAGACGAGGGATACCGAACAGCCCCATCCGACGCGAGCCAGCGAGCGTTCCATCCCCCCAGTACGGCCCGATCCTCGAGGCGCGGGCATGCCGCTCAGGGGCGCCCTCGGAGCGAGCAGGCACCGCATTGGCAGGACGGCATCTCCCCGGCGAGCGGAGAGAGCGAAGCGAGCGAATGTCCTTCGAAGTTCGTCTTACGCTCGCTGGCCCCAGAGGGGCATGCCCGCGACTCGCCCCCGTGCTCGGCACCGGTGGGGCAGAATGAAGCACCGCGGACTCGGCACGGTTGGCACGAGCGGCACGAACGGCACAATCGCGCCGAGAGCCCAGCCTCGAGATCCCTCGACATCGTCCCGGATTTCAGAGGGGTCCCTCGGCAGTTCGTTTGCGCCTGATACTCTGCGCCGCATGCCAGCGATCCGCCGGTTCTCGGCCCTTCTGCTGATCGCCGCCGCCTGCGCCGAGCCCCCCGCCCCCGCGCCGCCGCCAGTAGCCGAAGGCTTCGAGCCCCGCCCGACGCGCGGCTACATCCTGATCTCCCTGGACACCCTGCGCGCCGACCACCTGTCGGCCTACGGCTACGAGCGCCCCACCAGCCCCTTCCTCGAGCGCCTCGCCGAGGGCTCGGTCTTGTTCGAGCGGGTCGCCGTGCAGTACCCGGCGACCCTCATCGCCCACATGTCGATGTTCACCGGCTACTACCCGCAGCAGCACGGCGTCTTCCCGCCGGCCGCCGTCCTCGCCGAGTCGATCGAGACCCTGCCCGAGCGCTTCCGCGCCGCCGGCTTCCGCACCGCCGGGCACACCGAGGGGGGATTCGTCGGCGGCGCCTACGGATTCGCCCGCGGCTTCGAGGAGTGGAGCGACACGCCGTACTCCGACGACACCGACATCGTCCGCACCTTCGAGCGCGGCCTCGATTTCATCGCCGGCCTCGAGCCCGACGAGCGCTTCTTCGTCTTCCTGCACACCTACTCGATCCACGACCCCTACCTGCCGCCGTCCGAGTTCCGGCACGTCTTCTGGGAGGGGGAACCGCCCGACACCTTCGAGCCCGACGGCCCGAACCTGAACGCGGTCAACAAGGGTTTCCTCGACATCGATGCCGAGACGGCGCGCTACTTCGAGGCCCTCTACGACGGCTCGATCCTCTACGTCGACGGCGTCCTGGAGCGCTTCTTCGCCCAGCTGGAGGATCTCGGCGTGGCCGACGATACGACGGTCGTCATCACCTCGGACCACGGCGAGGAGTTCCTCGACCACGGCAAGATGGGGCACGAGCAGATCTACCCGGAGGGCATCCTCGTGCCGCTCGTCGTGCGCCACCCCGATCTCGATCGTCCGATCCGGATCCCGGCGCTGGTCGAGGGGATCGACCTGCCCGCGACGCTGCTCGAGCTCGCCGGTCTCGAGTCGTTCGCCGACCGGCCGGGCCTGAGCCTGGTGCCGTACTTCCGAGATCCGGGCATCGAGCTGGCCGACGAAGCCTACGCCGAGGTGGTCTTCCCCCAGACCCAGAAGAGCCTGCTGCGCGAGCAGGACGGTACCGTCTACCAGCTCGTCCTCTCCGAGCAGCTCCCCGAGCCCGACGGGACCTGGATCCCGCGCCGCGTCGAGGCCGACATCGCCGCCGAGCGGCTCGACCTGCGGCTGATCTCGTTCGAGAAGCCGCGCCGCCTCACGGTCTCGATCGACGGCGAGACGATCGAGGAGGTCGAGATCCCCAACCGCTGGACGCCGCTGGTGATCGACCTGCCGCCGGGGCCGGAGCCCGGCGGCGCGCAGCGCGTCACCTTCGCCACCTCCGACTGCGAGTCGCCCGAGCGGCTCGAGGGGTCGCACGACTCGCGCTGCCTGGCGATCAAGGTGCAGGGGGTCGGTCTGCGCCGTCACGAGCTCTTCGACCTCGGCGCGGACCCCGGTGCCGAGCACGACATCTACCGCCAGCGGGAGCGCCTGCGGCGCACCCTGCACGACCGCCTGCGCCGCTACCGGTGGGAGCCGGTGGCCGAGTCCTCCCAGCGCGCGCTGGACAACGAGACCCGCAGGACGCTCGAAGCGCTGGGCTACCTGCAGTAGCGCTGCCCGCAGCGCCGGTGACCGCAAAAGCGCCGCGCCCGGCGGTCTCTCACGGCGAGACCGCTGCCTCGTCGGGTGCCACGACCTCGATCTGCCGGCTCACCAGCGGCTCGCCCAAGCGCTCCGAGAACCAGAAGACGGGATGGAGCAGCAGGTCGACCTCGACCTGGTAGCGGCCCGGTTCGTCGGGGAAGCGGACCGGCAGCTCCAGATCGACGGTCCCGCCGGGCGGAACGAGGTCGGGCAGGTCGAAGCGCTGCACCTCGGCCGTGCCGCCCGGGCGCCGGATCCTGACGCCCGCCAGGACCGGCAGAACGCCGTCCGGCTCCCACGCCGCCTGGCCGGTGTTGCGCACCCGCAGCCGCACGACGCGCCGGCCGCCGGCAACAGCCCGCTCGGGGAGACCGACCGAGAGCACCTCGCGCGACGGCGTGCGGAGGAGCTTCGAATCGCCCAGGTAGTAGACCTCCGCTTCGACCGGCTCGGGGTCGTCGCCCTGGCTCTCGACCATCGAGTCGATCGAAAGCTCGAGGACGTAGACCCGGTAGGTCTCGTCGTTGCGGAAGGCGAACGGATGCGAGCGCCACGGTGTCGCCGGACGCAGCCTGACCAGGCCCCCCCGACGACGCACCTCGTCCTCCAGCACCAGCCGGCTGCCGCTCCTCCAGTCCTCCCATTCGAGAGCGGCGGGCCGCTTGCCGGCCCGGACCAGGAAGGCGAAGCGCTCCCGGGGCAGCCGGGTGGCGATCATGATCTGCGTCGCCGGCCGGCTCTCGTGGAGGATGAAGCGCCGCCGCTGGACGTCGGCGAAGCCGTCCAGGAAGCGCACGTAGTCGCGCGACCAGAAGCGCCCCTTCTGACCCTCGATCTCGCGCGCCGTCGACTCGTACGGCAGCAGGCGGAAGAGGCCCGCCGCGGTGTGGCTCTGGCTGGTCGCGTCGAGCCCGCGGGTGAGCCGCACCGAGGCCACCGCCGAGCCGCCCGCCAGGAGCGAGACCGCCATCGCCGCCACCAGCAGCGAGGGTGGCGGTAGGCGGCGGAGCGCCAGGACGAGCGCCGGATAGGCCACCAGGAAGTAACGATTGCCGAGGAAGGTGGCGCCGCCGAAGTAGTTCTGCGGCATGTAGACGAGGTAGAAGAGGCTCAGCGCCGCGATCCCGGCGAGGAGCGCCAGGCCGACCCGGTCCGGGCGCCGCAGCAGGCAATAGACGAGCACCAGAGCGAGCGGAAAATAGACCAGCAGACCGCTGTGGCGCCCGGTGAAGAAGTAGTAGGCCGACCAGAGCGTCAGCTTCGAGATCTCCACCTTGGCGTGGTGGGTGGCGGGACGCTCGTCGAAGCGCGCCGCGGCGGCGTGATCGGGCGAGATCGGGTAGCCGAGCTCGGCGTTGAAGCTGGTGCGCTCGGCGAGATACGGATTGGCCGTGCCGAGGCCGATCAGGCTGGCCAGCAGGACGACGACGACTCCGGCCACCGTCCCGGCGGCGACGCGCGCGGCGTAGCGCCTGCCGCCGGCGAGGAGGCAGGCGACGACGGCGGCGCCCGCCAGCAGGGCGTTGGTGCTCCGCATCGAGATCAGCAGGCCGAGCAGCACGCCACCGATCCAGGGCGCCAGCGGGTGGGTCAGCGAACGGTCGAACCGGTCGGCCGGCCGCACCGGCGAGGCCTCCTCCCCCAGGTCGGGACGCCGCGGCCCGAGGCCGCCCAGGGCCAGCGCCAG
>JAWVZD010000304.1:0-4032 GCA_033722395.1 Thermoanaerobaculia bacterium
CGATGTGCGCCGCAAGCCCGAGGACGGCGTCGGCGGCGAGGAAGCTGTCGGCCAGCACCAGGCGGCGGTTCGAGGAGTCGTCGAGGCTGCGCTCGAGCCACTGGGTGGCGGCGTTGACCGGGCCGTTCAAGGCATCGGTGAACAGCCGGCGGGAGAGACCGCAGAGCCGCTCGGCACGCACCGGGTTGCGCTTGTAGGCCATCGCGGAGGAGCCGACCTGGTCGCGGTCGAACGGCTCGGAGAGCTCGCCGACGCCTTGGAGCAGCCTCAGATCGGTTCCCATCTTGTGGCAGCTCTCGCCGAGCCCGGCCAGCGTCGCCAGGATCTGCGAGTCCTGCTTGCGAGGGTAGGTCTGCCCGGTGATCGGGAAGGAGGCGGCGAAGCCGAGCTTCTCGGCCACCCGCCGGTCGAGCTCCTCGACCTTGCCGTGGTCGCCGTCGAAGAGCTGGAGGTAGCTCGCCTGAGTACCGGTCGTCCCCTTCGCGCCGCGGCAGCGCAGGCGCTTTAGACGGTGCTCGACCTCGGCGAGATCCTCGAGGAAGTCCTGCGCCCACAGGCAGGCCCGCTTGCCCACCGTGGTGAGTTGCGCCGGCTGGAAGTGGGTGTAGGCGAGGGTCGGGATCGCCTTGGTGCGCCGCGCGAAGTCGGCCAGCGCCTCGAGCACCGCCACCAGCCGGCGTGTCAGCAGCTCGAGCCCGTCGCGCGCCAGCAGGGTGTCGGTGTTGTCGGTCAGAAAGGCGCTGGTGGCGCCGAGATGGAGGATGCCGCCCGCCTCGCCGACCAGCTCGGCGTAGTGCTTGAGGTGCGCCATGACGTCGTGGCGCGTCTGGCGCTCGATCTCGGCGACGCGCTCGAAGTCGATCTCGTCGGCGCTAGCGCGCAGCGCCGCGAGCTGCGCCTCGCTCACCGGTAGCCCCAGCTCGTGCTGGGCCTCGGCGAGAGCGATCCACAGGCGACGCCACTGACCGTAGCGGTGACGGGCCGAGAACAGGCGCCCCATCTCGGCCGAGGCGTAGCGCTCGTGGAGCGGATTCGACGGGCGCTCGGAGGCCTCCATGGGGAGCGATTCTAGCAGTCGCTCTGCTAAGATGCCGCGCCTTCGACCCCCTGCCGGCCGGCTTCGTCCGGTCGGGGGAGGGGCCCGTCATGATTCGCGTCGACTCCGAGATCGGCAGGCTGCGTCGGGTGCTGGTGCACCGCCCGGGCTTCGAGATCGATTGGATGGTGCCGCGGATGATGGAGGAGCTGCTCTTCGACGACATCCTCTACGGGCAGGCGGCGCGCCGCGAGCACGGGCGGTTCCGACGTGTGCTCGAGAGCGCCGGGGTCGAGGTGCTCGAGGTCGAGGATCTGCTGGCCGAGGTGCTCGAGATCGAGGCGGTCCGGGCCGAGATCGTCGCCGAGGTGGTGGCCGTGCTCGAGCCGGGGGTCGACGTCGGCCGGCTCGAGACGCTGTCGTCGCGCGAGCTCGCCGGAGTGCTGGTGCGCGGCATCCGCCGCGACGAGGTCGAGCCCGGAGGCCGCATCTTCGAGCTCGACCCGGTGCCGAACTACTTCTTCCAACGCGATCCCCAGATGGTGATCGGCGACCGAGTGGTGATCGCCTCGATGGCGACGCGGGCCCGCTTTCGCGAGCCGCGGCTGGCGCGCCTCGTCTTCGCCCACCATCCGGACCTGACGGGCGCCGCGGCGCTCTACGAGATCAACCCGGGCGGGGCCGACCTCAGCGCGGCCGGTCCGGGCCTCGAGGGGGGCGACGTGCTGGTCGCCTCCGAGGACACCCTGCTGGTCGGCATCAGCCACCGCACCAACCGGCGCGGTGTGGAGATCCTGGCGGACTATCTGCGGCGCGAGGAGACCCCTTTCCGGCATCTGGTGCTGGTCGACCTGCCGTCGCTGCGCTCCTACATGCACCTCGACACCGTCTTCACCCTGGTCGACGTCCAGGCGGCGCTCGCCTTCCTGCCGCTCATCGACCCGAGCTCGCCCGAGGCCGCCGGTGCGTACTACGTCGATCTCCGCGCCGACGACCTGCGCTTCGCCCTCAGAAGGAATCTGGTGGAGGCGCTCGAGCGGCTGGGTTGGTCGATCGAGCTCATCCCGTGCGGCGGCGCCGCCGACCTGCTCGACCAGGAGCGCGAGCAGTGGACCGACGGCGCGAACTCGTTCGCCGTCGCGCCGGGCGTCGTGCTGCTCTACGAGCGCAACCGCCGCACCATCGACGAGCTCGATTCGCGCGGTTGGCGGGTGATCACCGAGGGCGACGTCCTGGACGGTACTGACGTCCTCGGGCACGGTCGCACGGTCATCACCGTCCCGGGGCACGAGCTCTCCCGCGCTCGCGGGGGGCCGCACTGCATGACCATGCCGCTCGAGCGCGAGCCGGTCGGAGAGAGCCGGGGGTAGACGCTCCCGTCGGGCTGTCGATAGCCCGATCGGGCGCAGTACGAGCCGCATCATGACTCCTCCCAGCCAGCTTCAGCAACGCTCTCTCGTCCGACCGTTGACGCTGGTCGCCTTCGGCGGCAATGCCTTGTGGCAGCCGAAGGACCTGGGCTACGTCGACGAGCAGTGGAAGCGCGCCGCGGCGGCCGCCGAGTGGCTCGCCGAGGTGGTCGAGTTGGGCCACGACCTGCTGATCGTGCACGGCAACGGGCCGCAGGTCGGACAGGTGCTGATCCAGATGGAGGAGGCCGCCACCAAGGTGCCGCCGGGCACCCTCGACGTCGCCGTGGCGCAGACCGAGGGCAGCATGGGCTACCTGCTCGAGCTGACCCTGCGCAACCGATTGCGCGAGATCGGCTCGCCGGCCGAGGTGGCGACGCTGCTGTCGCTCGTGGTGGTCGACCGCGACGACCCGGGCTTCGAGGAGCCGACCAAGCCGGTCGGGCCGTTCTTCTCGCGCTATCGCGCCAACGTCCTCGAGCGCCAGCTCGGCTGGACGATGGTCGAAGACGCCGGGCGCGGCTGGCGCAAGGTCGTGGCGAGCCCGCGGCCGCTCGAGGTCGTCGCCGTCGAGGTGGTGCGTGGCGCCCTGGCGCGGGAGGCGGTGGTGGTCGCTGGCGGCGGCGGCGGGATCCCGGGGGTGCGCGACGATGACGGGAGCCTGCGCGGGGTCGAGGCGGTGATCGACAAGGACCGCACGGCGGCCCTCCTGGCGCGCCGGCTCAAGGCCGACGCGTTCGTCAACCTGACCGGGGTGCCGCAGGTGATGAAGAACTTCGGCAAGAAGAACGAGCAGCCGATCGCCCGCCTGACCCTGAAGCAGGCGGACCGACTCGCCGCGCAGGGTCACTTCCCGCGCGGTAGCATGGGACCGAAGATCGAGGCGGCGATGGACTTCGTCCGGGCGACCGGAAACCAGGCCGTCATCACGGATATCGACAACCTGCGCGACGCACTCGCCGGCGAGGCGGGCACCCGCGTGGTGCCCGACCGGAGCTGAGCGTCGGTACGGGCGAGGCGCCGGTGACGGGGCTCGAGGCCCGGTCGCCGCCGAGCGGATCGGACGGGCGGCCCCGGACGCCGAGACGCGACGGGCGAGACGAACCAGAAAGAGGAGCCACCACGTGCCGAAACGCGATTTCATCTCGATTCACGACCTGACCGCCGCCGAGATCTACGCTCTGCTCGAGCTCGGCATCGCGGTCAAGGCGGAGCCCGAGCGCTTCGCCGAGCGTCTCGCCGGGCAGAGCCTGGCGATGGTTTTCCAGAAATCGTCGACCCGTACGCGGGTGAGCTTCGAGGTCGGCACCCTCCAGCTCGGCGGGCACGCCCTCTTCCTGTCGAGCCGGGACATTCAGCTCGGTCGTGGCGAGACCATCGAGGACACCGCCAGGGTGGTCTCGCGCTACGTCGACGGCATCATGGCGCGAACCTTCGCCCACTCGGACGTCACCGGCCTGGCCGAGCACGCCTCCGTGCCGGTGATCAACGGTCTGACCGACGACCTCCATCCCTGTCAGGTGCTGGCCGACCTGTTCACTCTGAAGGAGGAGTTCGGGGAGCTCGCCGGTCGGAAGATCGCCTACG
>JAWVZD010000305.1:0-4019 GCA_033722395.1 Thermoanaerobaculia bacterium
GATCCTCCTCCAACCGCAGCACCTGAGTCGGCGCACCCGGCATCGACACGTAGACGCGGAAGGCGTGAGGCGCCGGCTGGCGCTCGAAATCCAGCTCCAGTGTTCCGGCCCCGGGACGGGCGGTCAGGCTGCGCAGGAAGCCCCCCTCCTCGTCGTCGACGAAGCGGAAGCGTTCCCGCACGATCTGCTCCTCGCCGGCGTAGACCGTGAGCACGCCCGGCGAGGTCTCGGCGCTCAGTCGCACCGTCAGCGAGGCCGTCGTCGGAACCGGCGCCGGCGGCTCGGGCTCGGCTCTCGGGACCGGCTGCGGCTCGGGCTCGGACTCCACCGTCGGCGTCGAGACGGTCGGCATCGGCTCGGCGATCGCCTCACGCCGGGCGGCGATCCGCTCCCCTTCGCGCCGCGCCGCCTCGATCAGATCCGGCGCCGCCAGATTCATCGGATCGACCGCCAGAGCGCGACGACTGAACTCGACCGCGTCACGAATCCGTCCGTCCGCCAACGAGCGTCTGGCCGCGGCCAGATGCTCGCCGGCCCGGCTGCGGCGCTGCTCGCGCTCGCTGCGCAGCTGGCCGGCGACCCGCTCGAGGGCATCCGCCAGGCGCCTCGAGCGTGGATCCAGACGAGCCGCCTCGAAGAGCGCCGACTCGGCACCTTCCAGATCCCCCGCTGCCAGGCGCTGCGCCGCCGTCGTCTCCAGGCTGGCGACCCGCGTCGGCAGCGGGCGCCAGATCGCCACCGGTGTCGCTCGCTCCTCCACGCGAGCGACGGGCGGCGCCCAGAGATCGCTTCGCGCCAGGAGATAGCCTCCGAGAGCGCCGAGGAGAAGCCCGAACGCCACCAACCACACCGGCACACCGCCGATCGGCGTCGGACGTGCCAACCAGCGGAGGGAGTCGGCGACGCGCCTCGTGGGCTGTCGCGACGACCGCTTCCGGACGCTCACTTCGACGGAGCGCGTGTCGACCGGCGCGGTAGACGAATCGTCGACCCGCTCGGAACTCGCCGTCGCCGGCAGCGGCGCGACGTCGGGCCGCGCCTCCTGCAGGGCCCGTAGCAGCTCACCCGCCGTCTGGAAGCGGGATCTCGGATCTTTCTCGAGACAGCGCTCGAGGATCGCCTCGAGCGACCGAGGAAGCCCCTCGACGATACGGCTCGGCGGCGTGAACGGCTCGTAGACGATGCGATGGGTCACCTGCGTCATGTTCTGGCCGGCGAACGGCTTCTGCCGCGTCAGTAGCTCGTAGAGCACCACGCCGAGCGAGAACAGGTCGCCACGATGATCGACCTCCTCCTCTTGAATGGCCTCGGGCGCCATGTAGTTCGGGGTGCCCAGCAGCTGTCCCTGGTCGGTGGTGTTCCCGAGATTCAGCTGGGCGATGCCGAAGTCGGTGATCTTGATCCGACCGTCGTCCGACACCAGGATGTTGCCCGGCTTGACGTCGCGGTGGACGACGCCCATCGAATGTGCGTAATCGAGCCCCTCGGCGACCTGGCTCACCGTCTCGATCGCGTCCGACCAGGCGATCGCCTCCGGCGCGTCGAGAATCTGCTTGAGAGTGCGGCCCTCGACGTACTCCATGGCGATGAAGGCCGGCTGCTCGCCCTCCGCCGGTGCGACGTCGTGCACCGTCACGATGTTGGGATGAGACAGGATACCGGCGCTCTGCGCCTCGCGGATGAAGCGGGCGTGGAGACGGTGGAGCTCCTCGTCGCTGGCCGAGAAGCCGAGCTGGAAGACCTTCAGGGCGACCCGCCGTCCGATCAGCGGATCTTGCGCCAGATAGACGACACCCATGGCGCCGCGCCCGAGCTCCTCCAGGAGCTCGTAGCGCCCCAGTCGGTGGGTGGAATCGAACGTCATCGCCTCGAGCACGTCGCTGACGACACTAGAAACCCGACAGCCGGCGCGTCAATGTCGCCGCTCACATCTACCGAGAGGCCCGCGACAGCCCTCCTCACGGGAGTCGGTGCGGGCCTCCACCACACCCGAGAGCGCTTCGGAGTACATGGTATATTACCCGCTCCCCAACCCTCCAGGAGAATCCGACTATGCAGGCGGAAACCCCAGAGAACATACGCAATCTCGCCGTCGTCGGCCACAGCGACACCGGCAAGACCACGCTGATGAGCGCCCTGCTATACACGGGCGGGGTGGTGAACCGGCTCAACAAGGTCGAGGACGGTAACACCACGACAGATTTCGATCCCGAGGAGATCTCGCGTGGCGGCTCGATCGGCCTGGCGGCCTGCTTCGTGCCGTGGAAGGGAACCAAGATCAACTTCATCGACTGCCCGGGGTCGGGCATTTTCTTCTGCGAGACGAAGGCCGGCATCCGAGCCGCCGATGCTGCACTGCTGTGCGTCAACGCGGTGGCGGGTATCGAGGTGACGACGGAGAACGCCTGGGACTACGCCGCCGAGCTCGAGCTGCCGGTGATGATCCATCTGACCAAGATGGATCGCGAGCGAGCGCGCATGGAGCGCACGCTCGAAGCGCTCCGAGAGCGCTTCGGTCGCGAGATCGTCGCCATCCAGCTTCCGATCGGCCGCGAGCAGGAGTTCGAAGGGGTCGTCGACCTGATCGAAGAGAAGGCCTACCGCTTCGAGAAGGACGGCGACGGCAAGGCCAAGGCGACGGAGGTGCCGGAGGAGCTCGCCGAGCGGGTCGCTCGGTTCCGCACGCAGCTCGTCGAGCTGGTAGCCGAATCGAACGACGAGCTGATGGAACGCTTCTTCGACGCCGGCACCCTGTCCACCGAGGAGCTCCGAGAGGGTCTCCGGGCGGCGGTGGCTCGGCGGCAGATCGTGCCGCTGACCCTCGGATCGCCACTCCACGGTATCGGCAGCCAGACGCTGCTCGACGCCGTCCTGGCACTGGCGCCGTCGCCGGCCGAGCGCGCTTCCTTCCCGGCCACCAACGTCGGCGGAGATCCGGTCGACATCGACCTCGCTGCTGACGCGCCGCCCAACGCTCTGATCTTCAAGACCATGAGCGACCCGTACAGCGGCAAGATGTCCCTGCTGCGCGTCGTCAGCGGTACTCTGGCCGCCGACTCCTCCGTCTGGAACACCCAACGCGAGGAAGTCGAGCGGCTGGGGCACCTCGGAGTCGTGCAGGGCAAGGAGACCAAAGGGGTCTCCGAGCTGGTGGCAGGGGATATCGGCTCGGTTCCGAAGCTCAAGAACGCCCAGAGCGGCGACACGCTGAGCTCGAAGGAAAACCCGATTCGACTGGGCTGGATCGAGATCCCCCAGCCGGCCATCTCCTTCGCCATCGAGCCGAAGTCGAAAGGCGACGAGGAGAAGATCGGCGAGGCACTCCACCGTCTGATCGAGGAGGATCCGACGCTGTCGTTCGGCCGCGACGCCGACACCGGCGAGTTCCTCTTGTCCGGCGCCGGACAGCTACACGTCGAGCTCGCCGTCTCGAAGCTCAAGAACCGCTTCGGCGTCGACGTCATCCTGCACCCGCCGAAGGTGCCCTACCGCGAGGCCATCCGTCGTCCCGCCGAAGGTCATGGGCGGCACAAGAAGCAGTCGGGCGGCCGCGGCCAGTTCGCCGACTGCAAGATCACCGTGGAACCCCTACCCCGCGGCGAGGACTTCGAGTTCGTCGACGAGATCTTCGGCGGCGCCATCCCGCAGACCTATCGACCGGCTGTGGAGAAGGGAATCCAAGAGGCCCGTCAGCGCGGCTATCTGGCCGGCTACCCGGTGGTCGATTTCCGGGTCCGGCTGACCGACGGGCAGTACCACGACGTCGACTCCTCCGAGATGGCCTTCAAGATCGCCGGCTCACTCGCGTTCAAGGACGCCCTCGCCAAGGCCGGCGTGACGCTACTCGAGCCGATCATGCAGGTAGAGATCACCACGTCGGAGGAGTTCACCGGCGACGTCATCAGCGATCTGTCCCAGCGGCGCGGCAAGCCGCAAGGAATGGAGAGCAAGAACGGCGCCCAGGTCGTCAACGCCCAGGTACCGATGGCCGAGATGCTCAACTACGCCCCGGCGTTGAA
>JAWVZD010000306.1:0-4016 GCA_033722395.1 Thermoanaerobaculia bacterium
GGGATCGGCTCCGAAAAAGATCTGACTAAAAAGGCGAAGGAACTTGGCATCGACGTGCTGGTGCTGTTCGAGGTGGAGGTGAAGCCGAACGTGCGGAGCCGGACGATTGGCAACGATGCCTCTGTCACCCTGTACGATGTCGCGAAAGGCCGCCGCCTTGAGATCCGAGGTCCTGCCGCGGCTGCGCTCCCGGGCGCGCCGGATCACCTCCGGCAGCAGGACCGCCGCCACGACCGCGGCGTCGCTGAGCTCGCGACCCGCCGCCATGGCGCGGTCGAGCGCCGGGATCATCCCACCGAGGTCGGCGGTCGTGCGGCGCACCAGCATCGCCTTGGCCTCCGGAAGGAAGTGGTCGAGCAGCTCCAACTCGAGCATCCACTGCATCGCCGGCCCGGCGCTCCCCGAACGCAGCAGCTGCACCAGCTCCTCGGTCAACCGAGAGGGCGCTCCACGCTCGATCTGGCGGGCCAAGGCGTGGATGGCGCGTTGCGTGTGCTCCTCGATGCCGAAGCCGAGCCGACCGGCGAACTCGCACGCCCGCACCATCCGCACCGGATCCTCCTGAAGACGCACCTCCGCGTCCCCGATGGTGCGGACGATCTGATGCTCCAGGTCGTCGATCCCGCCGACGTAGTCGATGACCGAGTAGTCGGCGATGTCGTAGAAGAGCGCATTGATGGTGAAGTCGCGCCGGAAGGCATCCTCTCCCGCCGTGCCGAAGATGTTGTCGTCCGTGATCAGCGGGTCGTCGGGGCCGAACTTCTGCTGCTCGGGATCGGGATCGCGGCGAAAGGTCGACACCTCGATGACGCCCTCGCGAAAGTAGACGTGCACCAGACGGAACCGCCGGCCGATGATGCGGGAGTTGTTGAACAGGCGGCGGATCTCCTTCGGCCGCGCGTTGGTGGCGATATCGAAGTCCTTCGGCCGCTGGCGCAGCATCAGGTCACGCACCCCCCCACCGACGACATAGCTGCGATATCCCGCCCGATGCAGACGGTAGAGCACCTTCAGAGCGTTGCGATCGATATCTCGGCGCGAGATCGGATGCGCGGAGCGCGGCAGGATGCGCGGCGCGTCGATTGAAGCGGACGTCGGCACGAACGAATTATACGGACTCCGCCGCCGCCCGGCCGAGCAGTCGGCGGCGGGCGGCATCGACCCCCCGCCCGGGGTCTCACTCGGCCTGTCGGATCTTCGTTTCGCTGGTCAACGTGCGGTGCACCGGGCAGCGTTCGGCGATCTCGACGAGCCGGTGGCGCTGCTCGTCGTCGAGATCGCCGTCCACTTCGATCTCCACCCGGATCTCGTCGATCTTCCCCTCCGCGGTCTCGCAGTCCTCGCAGTCCTCGGCGTGGATCCGGCCGTGCGACAGCGTCACCGACGAGCCTTCGAGCGGCCACTCCCTCCGATCCGCGTACATCCGCATGGTCATCACCTTGCACGCTCCCAGGCCCGCCAGCAGTAGCTCGTACGGATTCGGCCCCTGGTCGCCGCCGCCGACCGACTCGGGCTCGTCGGCCACCCAGCGGTGACTGCCGGCGGTGACCTCGGCGCGGTAGCCCTCGGCGCCGCCTTCGACCCGCACCGCACCGTCGGCGTCCGCCTCCTCTTCGGCCTTCTCGGTCCGTTCCTCCGCCTCCTCCACCTCGACGTAGCGACTCGCCCAGGCGGCCAGCACCTCGGCCAGGTAGGCCCCGTCGCGCGGATCGTCGAGCAGCAGATGGTCGGCGCGATCCAGGCTGACGAAGCTCTTCGGATGCTTGGCCGCTTCGTAGATGCGCCGCGCGTGATCGATGCCGACCACCTCGTCGACCGGCGAGTGGAAGAGCAGGAGCGAGCGATCCAACGCCGCGATGCGCTCCTCCAGGCGCTGCTCGGAGAGATCCCGCAGCAGCTGCCCTTTGACGCGGAACGGCCGCCCGGCGATCTCGATCTCGGCGGTGTCGTCCTCGTCCAGCTCGAGATCGGCGAGCGGACCGTCGAGAAGATGCGCCGGATCGCTCGGCGCTGCGATGGTCGCTACCGCCGAGACCGAGTCCAGCCGCTCGGCTACCGCCAGCACGGCCGCTCCACCCAGGCTGTGGCCGATCAACAGCCCGGGCGGGCGGTGGTTCTCCTCCAGGTAGTGTGCCGCCGCCTCGAGGTCGTCGAGATTCGACGAGAAGTTCGTCTCGGCGAAATCGCCAGCACTCTCGCCCAGTCCGGTGAAATCGAAGCGCAACACCGCGAAGCCGTTCTCGGCCAGGCGACGAGAGATCCGTACCACCGCCTTGAGGTCCTTCGAGCAGGTGAAGCAGTGCGCGAAGAGCGCCACGGCACGAAGCGGTCCGACCGGGTGCTCCAATCGCGCCGCCAGCCTGTCCCCGTGGGCTCCGTCGAACTCGATCCGTTCCGTGCGGCTCATCCGTCCACCTCCTCGTGGTCTAATCGGCTCGATTATGCCGCACGGGATGACGGAGACCGGAGAAGAAGCGAGCGCGATGCTCGAGGCGCGCGCCGTGAGCAAGGTCTATCCGGGCGAGGTGCGAGCGCTCGAACGGATCACGCTCGAAGTCGGAGCCGGCGAGACGGTCGCCCTGGTCGGCGGCAGCGGCAGCGGCAAGACGACCCTGCTGCGGATGTTCAACCGCATGGTCGCGCCGAGCGCGGGCGAGATCCTGGTCGACGGGCAGCCGGCGCGGCAGACCGAGATCCACTCCCTACGCCGCCACATCGGCTACGTGCCGCAGAGCGGCGGTCTGCTGCCCCACTGGACGGTAGCCCGCAACGTGGCGCTGGTACCGAGCCTGCTGGGATGGCCGCGGCAGCAGCGCCGCCGCCTGGTCGAGCGTCATCTCGACCGCGTCGGTCTGCCGGCCGGGACCTACGCCGCTCGCTACCCGGCGGCGCTCTCGGGCGGCGAGCGGCAGCGGGTCGCCCTCGCCCGCGCCTTCGCCGCCGACCCGAAGGTGGTGCTGATGGACGAGCCGTTCGGCGCCCTCGACGCGATCACCCGGCGGCAGCTCCAGCAGGAGTTCCTGGAGCTTTCGGACGATCTCGACAAGACGATCCTCCTGGTGACCCACGATCTCGCCGAAGCCGTCCTCTTGGCCGACCGCATCGCGGTACTCGAGCGCGGCCGGCTGGTGCAGGTCGGGACCCATCGCCAGCTCGTCGAGCGGCCCGCCGACGCTTACGTCGAGAGGCTGCTCGACACCGGACTACCGAGCCCATGAGACGCTGCGCGCAGCGCACTCTCCGTCTCGTCGTCGGCTGCCTGGCAGCGGTGCTCGCCGGCGCGGCGGCCGGCGGCGCAGAGCCGATCGCCATCGGCTCGAAGAACTTCGCCGAGAGTCGCCTGCTGGCGGAGATCTTCGCCCAGGTGATCGAGGCGCGGACCGAGATCCCGGTCGAGCGCCGCTTCGGACTGGCCGGCACCCAGGTCTGCTTCGCCGCCCTGCGGGGCGGCGAGATCGATCTCTATCCGGAGTACACGGGCACCGGGCTCGCCAGCATCCTGGGACGCTCGCCGGGGGAGGGACGACGGGAGACCCGCGCCCTGGTGCGGCGCGAGTTCGCCCGTCGCTGGGATCTCGTCTGGCTGGCGCCGCTCGGCTTCGAGAACTCCTACGAGCTCGCCGTGCCCAGGGCGCTCGCCGAGCGCCTCGAGCTCTCGACGCTCTCTGACCTGGCGCGGCACGCCGGCGAGCTGACCGCGGGGCTGGGCTACGAGTTCGTCGAGCGCCCCGACGGGTTGCCCGGCCTGCGCCGCGTCTACGGATTGGCCTTCGCCGACGTGCGGCCGATGCAGCAGAGCCTCAAATCCCCGGCGGTCGCCGGCGGCCGCATCGACGTTCTCGACGTCTACACGACCGACGGCCGTCTGGTGACGCACGATCTGGTGGTGCTGGAGGACGATCGGGAGTTCTTCCCGCCGTACGAAGCGGCGGCCCTCGTCCGCCGGGACACCCTCGATCGCCATCCGGCCGTGGCCACCGCCCTGGCGCTCCTGGCGGGAGCGTTCGACGCCGCCA
>JAWVZD010000307.1:0-4010 GCA_033722395.1 Thermoanaerobaculia bacterium
CCAGCTCCTCGCGGGTGCCTTCGTTGTTGTTGTACCAGAGCAGGTCGTGCCGGGGCAGGCCGGTCCGATGCGTGACCAGGTCGCGCGGCGTCACGCGCGCCGAGATCATCGGGTCGGCGAGCTCGAACGTCGGCAGGACCTCTCGCAGCGGCTCGTCCCAGGCGAGCTTTCCCTCGTCGACCAGCATGCCGAGGAGGGTCGAGGTCATCGCCTTGGTCGTCGAGCCGATGGCGAAGAGCGTGTCGGGGGTCATCGGCTTCTCGGCCTCGAGATCCCGATGACCGAAACCCTCGGCCCAGACCGTCTCGCCGCCGGCGACCACCGCCAGTGCTGCTCCCGGGGCGTTGAAGTCGGCGAGCGCCTGCTCGATCGCAGCCCCGAAGCCCTCGAGAGCCCCGCGCGCTCGGGCCACGGGGTCCTCCGCGCGTTCTAGCTCGAACTCGAGCTCCTGGCCTCCCTGGCTGAACGTTCCGGCGATGCGCGTGCCGTCTTCGCTCAAAGTGCCGGAGAAGGTCGGTTCGCCCGGGATGCCAGGAATCGCGAACCGGATGCTCGAGCCGTCGCGCGAGATGTCGGCGAGTGGCAGGTCGCGAGCCCCCTGAGCCGGGATCGAGATGTCGCCGGTGAGGACGCCCGACGCGTCGGTCTCGAGATCGACGTCGATCCGCAGAGCCGGACCCGGAGTGCGGATCTCACCCTCCCAGTGGCCATCGACCGTGACCTGCGCAAAGGAGCTCGAGACGAGCAGGAGGCACAAGACGAATAGCAAACGAGCTCGGACCGGCATCGGAAACCCCCTTCGGATATAGAGGGTCAGTCTACCGCGCGGGCACGGGCCCGAAGCTCGCGTAGGCCGGCTCTCCAAACCGATCGATCCTCGACCCGAGGCGCCCCTGCTGAGGAGCGATGCGGTCCGGCGGGGCTGCGTCGGGAGTTAGCCCGAACGACTCGGTTATACCGAGGCGTACGCCCCGGGAAAGACCTTGTCGGTTTTCGAGCCCGCGATCGGCTCGATTCGGGCGGCGCAGACCTTGTACTCCCCGGTACCCGTGACCTCGTCGCCGGCGTCGACGGTGAGCTGGTTGGTGCGCATCTCGGGGAAGTGGAACGGCATCCAGATCGAGTTGTAGCGCACCTGACGGCTGAGCATGACGCGCGCCTTGACCTGGCTACGACGTGTTCTCACCCAGACCATCTGGCCGTCGTGGATGCCGTGCTCGCGGGCGTACTTCGGATGGATCTCGACGAAGCCCTCGGGCTGTTTGTCCGACAGGCCCTCGGAGCGTCGCGTCTGGGTGGCGGCGTTGTAGTGATAGAGGGTGCGGCCGGTGGAGAGCACCAACGGGAACTCCTCGTCCTCGACCTCGAACGGCGGCCGGAACTCGACCGGCTGGAAGAGACCCTTGCCGCGCAAGACACCGCCCTTGTGGAGATACTCTGTCGAAGGCGCGTCGGGCGAGGTGACCGGCCACTGGAGACCGCCCTCCTTCTCGATCCGCTGGTGCGAGATGCCGGCGAACTTCGGCGCCAGCGAAGCCATCTCGGCGTAGATCTCGCGCGGATGCGCGTAGTCGGGCTGCTCGAGGCCGGCCCGTTTCATCACCTCGAGCAGGATCTCCCAGTCGGCCCGCGCCTCGCCCGGCGCTTCGACCGCCTTCCTCACCAGCTGCACGCGGCGGTCCGAGTTGGTGAAGACCCCCTCCTTCTCGGCGAAGCAGGTCGCCGGCAGGACGACATCGGCGAAGCGGCAGCTCTCGTTGAAGAAGATGTCCTGCACCACCAGGAACTCGACCTCGTTCATGCCCTCTTCGACCCGGCAGACGTTGGGCTCCGAGATGACGATGTCCTCGCCCAGGAGATACATCCCCCGGATCGTCCCGTCGGGGAGCTTCTTCATCATCTCGTTCAGATTGAGGCCTGGTGTTTCGGGCTGCGGGACGCCCCAGGCTTCGGCGAACTTGGCCCGCACCTCCGGGTCGTCCCAACTCTGGTAGCCGGGGTAGAAGACCGGCGTCGCCCCGGCGTCGTTCGCCCCCTGGACGTTGTTCTGGCCCCTGAGCGGGTTCATGCCCGCCGAGCGCTTCCCCAGGTGACCCGTCATCAGCACCAGGTTCGACAGCGCGTAGACGTTGTCGGTGCCGGTGGTGTGCTCGGTGATGCCGAGGGTGTAGTAGATGCCGGCCTTCTCGGTGGAGGCGTAGGCACGCGCCACCTCGCGGATCATCTCCGCCGGCACCCCGGTGACCTTTTCGGCCTCCTCCGGCGGATAGCGCCGCACGGTCTCGGCCACGGCCTCGAAGTTCTCCGTGTTCTCGGCGATGAACGCCTCGTCGACCAGGTTCTCGGTGACGATGACGTGCGCCATCGCGTTGAGCAACCAGACGTCGGTGCCGGGTTTGAGCTGCAGGTGCCAGTCGGCCCACTGCACCAGCGGGATGGCGCGCGGGTCGGAGACGGCGAGCTTCGCCCCGCGGCGGACCGCCTGCTTCATCTCCATCGCGCTGATCGGATGGGCTTCAGTCGTGTTCGAGCCGGTGACGAAGAGGAAGTCGGCGTCCCGGATCTCCGGGATCGAGTTCGTCATCGCCCCCGCTCCGTACGTGGTCACCAGACCGGCGACCGTGGGGGCGTGTCACGTGGCGGCGCATTGATGGATGTTGTGTGTCCCGAAGGCCGCTCTCGCCATCTTCTGCATCAGGTAGTTCTCCTCTACCGTGCAGCGGCTCGAGCTGATGAAGCCGAGAGCGTCTGCGCCGTGGCGCTCGCGGACATTCAACAGGCCTTCGACGGCGCGATCCAGCGCGTCGTCCCAGGTGGTCTCGTGGAACTGCCCGTCCTCGCCCTTGACCAGCGGGACGGTGAGTCGGTCCTCGTGGTGCACGAAGTCGTTGGCGAAGCGGCCCTTCACGCACAGGTTGCCGTCGTTGACGGTCGTACCCGGTGGCGGGCTGGTCACCTTGACCAGGGTGTTCGTCTCGCGATCGACGTTCAGGTCGACCTGGCAACCGACGCCGCAGAAGTTGCAGGTCGAGCGCACCTTGTCGAGCTCGCGCTCCGGCTTGCCGTAGGCCAGCGCCGGTTTCTCGGTCATCGCCCCGGTCGGGCAGACGTCGATGCAGCCGCCACAGAGCTCGCAGGTGGTGTCGGTCAACGACAGGTTGTCGACCGTCGCGATGGTGGTCTCGGCGCCGCGATTGGCCAGCGTGATCGCCGAGACCGCCTCGACCTCGTCGCAGTAGCGCGTGCAGAGGCTGCACAGGATGCAGCGGTCGGGCCGGAACTGGACGAAGCGGTTGGTGTCGTGGTCGCGCCCCTGCCGGACCGTCTCGACCGGCCGCCATTCGCCGAGCGTGCCGTACTCCTCAGCCAGGGCGAAGATCTTGTTCGGATTGGCGTCCTCGCCCGCCTCCCGGTCCTGGACGGTGTCGGCCAGGTGGAGCGACAGGATGAACTGCTGGTTCTGCCGCACCTTCTCGGACTGCGTGCGCACCACCAGACCGTCCGCCGCCTCGAACGAGCAGGCCGGCTGCATCAGCCGCTGCCCTTCGACCTCGACCAGACACATGCGGCACGCCCCGGCCGGATCGAGCCGCGGGTCGTAGCAGAGCGTCGGAATCTCGATCTCGTTCCGTGCCGCGACTTCGAGAATCGTCTCGCCGGGGTCGAAAGAAACCTCGTTGCCGTCGATGACGAGGAGAGGAGAGGAGTTGCCGTTGGCCGTGCTCATGGCGGAATCGGGCTATGTCACACCCTATCTTACAGATCTTGCGGGCTGCTGGGATCTGGTGGCTGGCTCATCGCAGGCCGAACTCCTCCGGCCAGTATTTCATCGCCGTCGTCAGGGGCAGTGACGCCGCCTGTCCCAAGCCGCAGATCGACGCCTCCTTCATGCCCCACGAGACATCGTTCACGTAGCCCAGGGCGTCTCGACCCTCCTTCCGATACCGCTCCTGGGCCTGACGCAGGATCTGGGTACCGATGCGGCAGGGCGCGCACTGGCCGCACGACTC
>JAWVZD010000308.1:0-4009 GCA_033722395.1 Thermoanaerobaculia bacterium
ATCTCCCCGGAAGGTTGCGCCGCTATCCTGTGGAAGGATCAGTCGAAGCGCGAGGCAGCGGCCGACGCGATGCGGATCACCGCACCGGATCTCCTCGAGCTCGAGGTGATCGACGAGATCGTCCCCGAGCCTCTGGGCGGTGCTCATACCGATCCGCAGGGGGCCTGTGAGCGCGTCGGCGAGCTGCTCGAGCGGACCCTCGACGAGCTCTCGGCGATCGACCCCGACGAGCTGGTGGCCCGCCGCTATCAGAAGTACCGCCGCCTCGGAGTCTTCCTCGAAAGCTGAATCGGAGTCGGCCGTCCCGAGCGTTTCGGGAGGGGCCGAGCCAGCGCCCCCATGGCCCGCAAGACCTCGACCCCGACCCTCAGGCTCGTGCGCGGCCTGCTGTTGGTCGCTCTCGTCGGCTTCGTCGCCCTGGTCTTCGTCCTCTACCGCTTCGGGCGCTCGGGGATGCCCGTCGAGGAGACCACGGAGCGCCGGGCGGACGAAACGGAGAGCAGCCGGCCAGCGGTGATGAGCGGCAGCGGCTTCGACTACACCATCAGCCAGGACGAGAAGCCGATCGCTCGGATCCGCGCCGAGCGGATCGTCTCGGAGGAGGAGGACGAGGTCGTCCTCGAGGGTCTGAATCCGGTCGAGGTCTATCGAGAGGGTGGAACCGTCTACCGCATCTTCAGCGACCGCGGCACCTACAATCTCCACACCCAGGAGACCGTACTCGCCGGCAACGTCCGCCTCGAGGGTTCCCGCGGCCTGGTACTCGAAACGGCTGGCCTGTCGATGCGCGAGCGCGCCGACATCGTCACCAGCAACTCTCCGGTGCGCTTCCGGATGGCCGGGGAGTTCCGCGGCAGCGCCCGGCAGATGGAGGCCGACCTGGAGCGCGATCTCTTCATGCTCTCCGACGCGGTCGAGGTGACCAGTGTCTCGACCGAGCGCGATGCGCTGCAGCTCACCGCGAAGCGACTCGCCTTCCACCGGGCGGGCGGCTTCATCCGCGCCGTCGGCGACGTCCGATTCCAACACGCCGGCAGCTTCCTTCGGGCCGCGTACATGGAATTCTTCCTCACCGACGACGAGCGGCATCTGCGCTACATCGCGGCGCGGCAGGGCGTGAGGGGTAGCTTCCTCAAGCGATTCGGTCTGCAGCTGGTGCGCTCGGTCGAGCTCGAGGGCCACGAGCTCGCCGTGGTCCTCGACCCGGCCACCGGCGACCCCATCGAGGCCGAGATCCGCTCACCCGACGCCGTCGCACGCCTGGCCTCGATCGACGAAGGGGCGCTGGTGCGCCAGCTCGTCGCGCCGGTACTGCAAGCCCGCTTCGAGGACGGTGACGTCCGGTACGCCGAGGCGGTCGGACTCGTCCACCTGCGGGAGT
The DNA here is from genome assembly GCA_033722395.1 of Thermoanaerobaculia bacterium. Lineage (GTDB taxonomy): Bacteria > Acidobacteriota > Thermoanaerobaculia > Multivoradales > JAHEKO01 > JAWVZD01. Next base: position 1,382 of record JAWVZD010000308.1, read on the forward strand.
TCCCGGCCTTCGATCCTGGCTACCTGCTTACCTGGGGTTGCGGCGAGCGGGCCGAGGTCTGGCTCGACCCTGCCGGCCAGGTCCGCCAGGCGCGCTTCTACGAGCGCGTCGAGTTCCGGCAGGCCGGCGGTCTGGTCAACGCCGACCGAATCGATCTGTCGCCGGACTCGGCCGAGATGACCATGGTCGGGAGCCCCGCTCGCTTCGTCAGCGCCGACGGCGAGCTCACCGCACCGACCCTGGTGCGCCGCACCGAAACCGGGGAGGTTCGAGCCACGGGCGGCGTTCGCGGACGGTTCGACGGTGGCGGTGGGATCTCGGTCGGTGGGGCGGAGGGGAGCATCCGCATGGAGTCGTCCGAAGCGACCTGGAACCCGACGACCGAGAGCTTCAGGTTCTACGACGACGTGCGCGTCTGGCAGCAGGAGAATCTGCTGCTCGCGCAGGAAGTGGAGAACTTCACCTCCCGAGACCTGATCGTGGCCCGTGGCGGAGTCAAGACGATCCTCGAGCCGCAGCGCGACGGCGAGAGCGACCCGGCCGAGACGGCGGAAACGACCGAAGCGAGCGAATCGACCGACAGGGACGCCGCTGACCTGGCGAACGAGCCGATCCACATCAGCGCCGACTGGATGGAGTACGAGCTCGACAGTCGCATCGCGCGGTACCACGACCGCGTCCTGATGACCCAGGGAGGCCGCCGCATGACCTGCGGCACCGCCGAAGCGCTCCTCGCCGAGGGCGGCGGCATCGAGACCCTCGACTGCACCGGCAACGCGCGGGTCGACGATAGTGTCGCCGGTCGGACCGTGAGCGGGGACAACGCCCTCTACCGGGTAGAGCGCGGAGAGATCCTGTTTCGCGGCACGCCGGTGCGCATGACCGGAGAGAAGGGGGAGCGGGTCGAGGGTGGGACGTTGGTCTATGATCTGAAGACGGGCGGTGCCCGCATCACCCCGCAGAGCGCCACCGAGGCGGAGACGATCCCGCCCGCCGCGACGAACTCTGGCGATGGCCCCTGATGGAATCCCCTTCGACCGCAACGCCCGCCATTCCGACCAGCGACGAGTCGGCCCGCTCGACATCCGGTCCGTTGACGACCGAGGAGCTGCGCAAGGTCTACCGCGGGCGAGCCGTGGTCGACGACGTGTCGCTCCGCGTCGAGCCGGGCGAAGTCGTCGGCCTGCTCGGCCCGAACGGGGCCGGCAAGACGACCACCTTCTACATGGTCGTCGGCCTGACGCCGCCCGACGCCGGGCGCGTCTTTCTCGGCGATACCGAGATCACCGAGCTGCCGATGTACCTGCGCGCCCAGCGCGGCATCAGCTACCTGCCACAGGAACCCTCCGTCTTCCGCCGCATGACGGTGGAGGACAACCTACGTGCCGTCTTCGAGACCCTGTCGCTGCCGCAGGCCGAGCAGGAGCGACGCATCGACACGCTGATCTCGACCTTCGGTCTGGAAACGGTTCGCCGGACCCAAGGCTACGCGCTGTCGGGCGGCGAGCGGCGCCGGGTCGAGATCGCCCGCGCATTGGTCATCAGCCCGTCCTATATCCTGCTCGACGAGCCGTTCGCCGGCATCGATCCGATCGCCGTGCTGGACATCCAGAAGATCGTGCGACACCTCAAGGGTATGGGAATCGGTGTTCTGATCACCGATCACAACGTGCGCGAGACTTTGAAGATCACCGACCGCGCTTATATCATCAACAACGGTGAAATCCTCCGAGCCGGCCCGCCGGACGTCCTCTCCAAAGACCCGCAAGTCAGAAAGATCTACCTCGGCGAGGATTTCGTCCTCTAGCCGGCGGGCGGATCACCGAGACAGGTAGACTGTCGTCATGGCTCTCGAGCAAAAGCTCTCCCTCAAGCTGTCGCAGAAGCTGGTGATGACGCCATCGCTGCAGCAGGCGATCAAGCTGCTGCAGATGACGCGGATGGAGCTCCAGCAGACGCTGACCCAGGAGCTGGTGGAGAACCCGGTGCTCGAAGAGGCCGATCTGATCGAGGAGAGCGAGGCCGAGCAGGAGGAACGCGAAGAGGCCGAGGCGGCGGAGCAGGACGAGCGGGAGGAGCCCGAGGACGAGCTCGATCACGAGGAGGCGATGGACGATGTCGACCTCGAGGCCTACTTCGAGGAGTACCTGAGCTCCGCCGGGTCGTACGACGGCTCGATGTACGAGGTCGGCGAGGCACCGCCGATCGAGAACACCCTGACCCGCGAGCCCGATCTCTACGACCACCTGTTGTGGCAGCTCCACATGATGGACATTCCGGATCGTCTGCGCGATCTCTGCGAGCTGGTCATCGGCAACCTCGACCCGGACGGTTTCCTGGTCGCCACGCGCGAGGAGCTGGTCGAGCTGGCGTCGGAGGACATCGAGGGCCGCGACTGCGATCCGCGCGAGATCGAGCGAGCGATCGAGCTGGTGCGCGACCTCGATCCACCGGGCATCGCCTGCTGGGAGCTCTCCGAGAGCCTGTTGCTGCAGCTCGACGCCGACGACGAGCCGGAGGACTCCCTGGCGCGGAGCATCGTGCGCGACCACTGGGAGCCTTTCCTCAAGCGCCAGTTCCAGCAGATCGCCAAGGACCTGGGCTGCAAGCTGGCCGAGCTCGAGCCGG
>JAWVZD010000309.1:0-4002 GCA_033722395.1 Thermoanaerobaculia bacterium
CTGGCCGAGGCGCTGCGCGAGGCTGGCTACGCCACCTTCGCCACCTCGTCGGTGCCGTTCTCGGGGCAGCTTTCGAACCTGCAACAGGGTGTCGAGCAGCTGCACGAGTCGGCCTCGGTCGAGGACGACTTCGGCGGCTCGAAGACCGCCCGTCCGCTGACCGATCGGATGCTCGAATGGATCGACCGGCACCGCGACGTGCCGTTCTTCGCCTTCCTCCACGCCATGGACCCCCACAGCCCGTACGAGCCGCGCCCGCCGTTCAACGGCACCTGGTTCCCGTTGGACGAGCGCGAGGAGTTCCTGGCGCAGATGGAGGGCGTCCGCGAGCACATCGAGAATCCCATGATGCGCCGCTTCGGCATGCCGACCCGCCAGGAGCTCGTCGAGGCCGAGATCGATCCGGAGCCCTACGTGGCGCGCGAGAAGGACTGGTACGACGGCTCGATCCTGGGGATGGACGCAGAGATCCAGCGCATCATGGATCGCTTGACCGAGCTCGACCTGATCGACGACGTCCTCTTCGTCTTCCTCTCAGACCACGGCGAGGAGTTCCTGGAGCACGGAAGCCACTGGCACGGCCTGAACGCCTACGGCGAGAACACCAACATCCCGCTCGTCCTCTGGGGGCCGGGCCGGGTGCCGGCCGGCGTCCGGGTCGAGGCCACCGTGCAGGCGCTCGACGTCCTGCCGACGGTCCTCGACCTCTCGGGTCTCGAGATCCCCGAGGTGGCGCAGGGTCAGAGCCTGGTGCCGATGATGCGCGCCGCCGCCGAGGGCGCAGCGCCACAGCAGCTCGGCTGGCAGCCACGCCCGGCGATCTCGGAGCGCTTCCAGATGGGCACCGTCGCTCCCGCCGGCATGGTGAGCTTCGACTACTACTCGATGGTCCACGGGCGCTGGAAGCTGGTGCGCAAGATGAGCCTGGAGGGCGAGACTCTGGGTCACGAGCTCTACGACCACGCCGCCGACCCGCTCGACCAGAACGACCTCGCCGCCGAGCACCCGGAGATCGTCGAAGAGCTCGTCGACCGCCTCGACCGCTGGCTCGCCTGGGCGGAGGAGAACCGCCTCCCGTCCGACGCCGAGGCGGCGGAGGGCATGAGCGCGGCCGAGCTCGAACGGTTGCGCAGCCTGGGGTACGTGCAGTAGGGGTGGCTGGTTAGAACCCAGCCGCCTGCGGGATCACTCCCGCCGGCCTCCCCGTCATGAAGTGCCACCGCAAGTCCCCCTCGAGATAGCGGAACACCTCCCGATCGACCCTTTCCTTCTCCGCCCTGAGGACCGCGGCGATGGTCTCGCCACGGGCCACCCGCGCGATCGCGGGGCCGACGTCCGAGCCGCCCTTCGAGATCAACGTCTGCCAGATCGCCTGGCGAATCGACATCGAGCTCATGGTGACGTTCGGGAGCTCGGCGACGCCTTTCTTGAGGAGCGCGATCTTCTTGGCCAGGAGCGACGGGTCCTCCATCGGCTCGCGCTGGTAGCCAGTGTAGGGCTTGGGTACGAGGACGTTGGTGCCCAGGTGGATCGACCCGATCACCCCGGTCGGGGCGAGCTCCTCGAGCATCAGGGCACGGCACTCGCGGGCGAGCTCGAGGATCGCCTCGACGTCGGCCATCGTCTCGGTCGGCAGGCCGACGATGAAGTAGAGCTTGAGCTGGGTGAAGCCGTAGCGGAAGATCAGCCGCACCTTGTCGAGCAGCATCCGGTTCGGGATCGGCTTGTTGAGTCGCACCCGGAGGTCGTCCGAGCCGGTCTCGGGCGCCAGCGGGATCGAGCGGTCGCCCGAGGCACGACGGGCCGCGAGCACCCCTTCGGTCACCGCCGGGATGCGGATCGAGGAGACCGAGCTGCGGAAGCCCATCTCGTTCGCCGCAAGGAGCAGGCGCTCGATCTCCGGATGGTCCCCCACCGCGGTCGCCACGAAGCCGAGCTGGTCGGTCACCCGGCGCGCCTCCTCGAACGACTCGAGGATGAACTCCGTCGGGTGCCAGCGGAAGCGACCCATGCCGAAGGTGGCCCAGCAGTAGCGGCACTTCTCCGGGCAGCCGCGCGACATCTCGATGAGGAACTTCTCCGAGAACTCGGTGTCCGGGGTGACGATGGCGGTGGTCGGCAGGTGCCCGGGGGTGCGCATCTGCTCTTCGCTCAAATCGATCTTGATCAGTCGCTCCTCACGACCCTCGGGGTCGTGGTGCGCCGGAACGAAGAACCCGGGGAGCGCCGCCAGCCGCTCGAGCACCGCCTCGCGACGGCTCTCCTCGGCCAGGGCGTCGGTGAGGTCGGGGAGCACGTTCTCGCCGGCGCCGAGCGGAAAGACGTCGACGAACTCCGCCATCGGCAGGGGATTGATCGTGGCGCACGAGCCCCCCATGATGACGACCGGGTCGTCGGCGCCGCGATCCCGGCGCCGGAGCGGAATCCGCGCCCGATCGAGCATGGCGACGAGATTCGCGTAGTCCTCCTCGAACGACACCGAAAAGGCGATCGCCCCGAAGGCCGAGAGCGGTGTTTCGGTCTCGACCGAGAGCGGCTCGGCGTCCCCGTCCGAGAAGAACCGCTCGCAGCTCCAGTCGGGCAGCGCCGAGACCAGCTTCCAGACGCGCTGGAAGCCGAGGCTCGACATGCCGATGAAGTAGGTGTTGGCGTAAGCCAGGGCGAGCGTGAAGCGACCGTGCGGGCTGTGGCTTTCCACCGGTCGCTCCCGGGCGCGAACCGCGGACCAATTCGGTCTCACGTCGGATTTTCGATCTGAACGACTGGTTCTCATGGTGTAGCCCTGGTTCGGTCGCTGCCGATCCCCTGCTCTCGCTCATTCTAGTGCGCGAGCACCTCCCGGCACCGCGTGGCTCGACGGAGGTCACCATTTCGTACCCTCGGCTAGCACCTCGCGCTGCGCCAGGCATCGAAGCGCCGCCCAAGGGCAAGCATGACGCGCGCCGGTCCGATCACCGTCCGGCGCAACTGCTACCGAGTCGAGATCCGGAGCGTGCCCACGGCCCGACCGAGACGGCCAGCGGGCGGGTGCACGCGGAGCGACATCCCCCAAGGCGCGGAGCGTGCACCCGCCCGCCCCCCGATCCTGGGGAACGAGGTGCACACTCCCGGTTCAACACTCGCGGTCGGCTTCCCCTTCCGCCGCGGAGTCACTCTCCTCTTCCGAGGCCTCTTCGGAGACGGAGGCGGGAGCGACCTGCGACAGCGTGCCGACGGCGTCGATCCGGACCGTGACGTGCTTGTCGACGCGCAGCAGGAACCTGCTCGGGTCGTTCATTCCCCACTCGACGTACGGCAGGCGGAACTCGGTCGACGCCTCGACCGCTTCGCCTTCGGCTCGCACGTCGAAGGTCAGGCGGATCGGATGCTCGTCGCCGTGGATGCCGAAGTCCCCGTCGAGCGTCACCCGGCTGGTGCCTCGCGGTTCGAAGGGGCCGCTCAACCCCTCGGCCTCGAAGTAGATCTCCGGATAGCGCTCGCTCTCCAGGACCTTCTGATGCATGTCCTCGTCCCGACTGTCGTTGCCGGTGTCGAGGCTCGCGGCCGAGACCTCGATCCGTCCCGATGCGGTTCCCTCGGCGGGGTCGAAGCGAACGCTGCCCCCGGTCACCTCGGCGGTGCCCTCCACCGTGTGCATGGTGGCTCCGAGCTCGAAGGTGATCGAGCTCGCCTCCGGGTCGACCTCGAAGACCCACTCCGACGAGCCGTCCGGAGCTTCGCCCGTCTCCTCGGCCCGATCGGTCCCCACCGCGCCACCGGCCATCCCGAGCAAGATGCAGACGCCGACGATCGCCGCCGCCACCCTGGTTCGGCGAACCGACCTTCTCGACATCGATGCTCTCCGATCGTTCGTCACGGTGCTCCCTTCTCTAGTTCAGCCGGTCGCCAGCTCGCGACCGGTTCTCAGCAGTGTTGCGAGGCCGATACGGCTCGGCCGTCGCGCTCCGGCGTGGATCTCGAGCAAGCGCTCGAAGAGGTCCGGCTCGGCGGCGAAGGCCGCCA
>JAWVZD010000310.1:0-3960 GCA_033722395.1 Thermoanaerobaculia bacterium
CTCCGTCGACGTAGCGCGCCGTCCACCGACGTCCCACCGTGTCGACCAACTCGACTTCGCCCTCCTCCGGCGGCACCAGCGGCTCGACCGGCTCGGCCGGCAGTCGGCCGTCGAGCAGCCGCGGTAGCGACCGCACCGGCAGCTCGGAGAGGGCGACGACGTCGACGGTGACGGCCCCGACGAACCGGCAGTAGGCATCCGCACGGTGATCGAGCAGCACGGCTTCGGCCCCGGCGGTGGCGAAGCTCCACAGGGCACGCCCGAACGGATCGGCGGCATCGAGTCGGAACTCCCCCGCCGACCGCCGCAAAACGAGACGCAGGCGGCCCCGTCCGTCGATGCCCCGGTAGCTCACCCGGTAGAGCGTCTGCTCCACCGATTCGACGGCGCGCTCGGCGGTGGGCCGAGCGTCGGGCTCAGCGGGCCCAGCCGCCGGCGCTCGGGGCGAGGCAGGTTCGAACGAGGCGCACGCCGTCCCGAGGCAGATCGTCATGACGCAGGCCGTAGCGGCCACCACCCTTCGTCGCCTCGACGCGCCCGACTCAGAGCGATTCACGCAGCCGCTCGAGCTTCTGTCGGACCTGCTCGCGGTTGTCGCCATCCAATTCCAGTGCCCGCCGGTATTGCCTGCGGGCCCGGCCGGACTCTCCGAGGTGTCGATAGACGTCGCCGAGGTGCTCGGCCACCACGGCATCGTCCGGCATCAACCGCACCGCCCGCTCGAGGAGCACGCGGGCTTGATGATAGTTGCCGAGCTGAAAGTGTGCCCAGCCGAGCGAATCGACGTAGGCGCCGTTGTCCGGCTCCTGAGCCACCGCTCGGCGCACCAGCTCGAGAGCTCGATCGAGGTTCTCGCCGCGCTCGGCCCACATGTAGCCGAGGTAGTTGAGGGCCGGCGCGTGCTGTGGATCGAGCTCGAGCAGACGACCGAAGACCTCGCCCGCGCGCCGAAAATCGCCGGATCGCTCATAGGTGGCGCCCAGCCAGTAGAGCGCTTCGGTCGAGTCGGGCGCGAGCTCCAGGATCCGCTCCAGGTGAGGTCTCGCCTCGACATAGGCCCCCTCGCCGTGCAACACGCGAGTCGCCGCCAGCAGAGCCTCCGGCTGGTCCAGGTCGACCAGACTCTGGAGCACCGCCGCGGCCGCCCGGTCCCGCCCGAGGTCGAAGAGGATCTGGGCCTGCTCCGAGAGCCGCCGCGGCAACGGGATCGCCTGCGAGGCCGTGAGTCGTTCGAGCGCCCGCTCGGACCGGCCGCTGCGATGCAGGGCCTCGACCGTGAAGATCAGCGCCTCCAGATGGAGGGGTGACTCGGGATCGTCCGCCGCCGGTTCGGCAGCATCGATCAGCTCGTCCCACGCTCGGCGCCGCCAGAGATGGCTCAGCAGCTCGAATCGGGCCTGCACGCCGAGCTCTGTCTCGCCGGCCTCCCGCAGCCGTTTCTCGAGCTGCCGCAGCACCTCCTCGGCCGCCTCCGGCCGGTCGTTGCGCTCGTGCAGCTTGACCAGCTGCCGCGCCAAGTCGAGATTGCGGGGCCGCTCGGCCAGCAGGCTCTCGTAGAGCCGTGCCGCCTCTTGGTCGCGACCCAGCGCACTCAGAATCAGGCCTCTGAGGATGCGCTCGCGTAACCGCTCCGGGTCTTCGGCCAGAAGCGCCTCGACCGTAGCGAGCGCCGCCTCCAGCTCACCGATGCGGTACTGCTGACCCGCCAACTGCCAGCGCAGCTCGCGATCGTCCCGCTGCCCGGCGGGTGCCGACGACAACACCTCCACCGCCCGCCGATGCTCGCCCCGGTCGCTCAACAGCGAGGCCAGCTGCAGCCTGCCGTTCAGAAAGGCGGCGTCGTGCGCCAGCACCTCCTCGAGCACCTCGACTGCCCGGTCGGTCTGTTTGGCCTCCAGCAACGCGCTGACGCGATACGACTGCAACGCCCGGTTCCCCGGCTGCTCGTCGGCGGCGCGCTCGAACCAGCGCGCTGCATCCTCCCAGCGACCGAGCTCGAACAACACCCGCCCGAGATCGAACAAGGTGGCGACGTCGTGCGGTCGCGCGGCAGCCAGCGACTCGAGAGCCGCCTTGGCCTCGACGAGCGCTGCCGGCTCCTGGCGGGAGACTCCCAGGAGGACGTCGGCGGCGGAACGCAGCACGTCGGGATCGTCCGGCGCCAACCGCAGCGCCTCGGCCGCCTGCCGCCGCGCCTCGGCGCTCCTTCCCACGCGCCCCAGGAAGCGACCGAACTCGAGGCGGACGTACGGCTCGGCGGGCGCCAGCTCGACGGCGCTACGCCACGCCTCGAGCGCCGCCTCCGTCTCACCCTCCGCCGCCAACGAGCGTGCGAGGGCGAACTGCCAGGCGGCGGCCCCTTCGACCGCCTCGCCGTGGTGCTGCGAGTCCTCGGTCGCGGCGAAGTCGTTCAGAGCCCGAGAGCCCGCGGCGGAGGGCGTCGGCGACAGCAGGACGACGCCTACCACGACGAGTCTGCAGAGCATCCCCTTCACGCTCGCAGGATAGCAGCGGGCGTCGCGCCGGCACAACAACGACGAACCCCCTTTCTTGCCCGAGAACCTGCCACTAAACAATTGACAGGAAGCGACTTAGCTCTGATCGAGCGAGTCCGCCGGACGACCCCGGCGCGGTTCTCGAGAAGCACCTGGACGGCTCGCACGGACCGCGGTCCCCGGATCGACGCGGTTTCATTGACACCCTCTCGAAGCCGCTGCTAGACTGACGCCGCCTTTCGGGGATCAGCAACAGATGATCAAGGCCGACATCGTCAGCCGCGTGGCGGAAGCCTCCGACGTATCGCGCGTCAAGGCCGCCGCCGCCGTCGATACGGTGCTGCAGGCGATGAAGACCGCGCTCAGCGACGGCAAGAGGATCGAGCTGCGCGGTTTCGGCGTCTTCCAGGTGCGTGATCGCAAGCGCGGCGTCGGCCGCAACCCCCGCACGGGGATCGAGATCGCCATCACGCCCGGCAAGACGGTGCGTTTCAAGCCCGGCAAGGAACTGCGAGACCTCTGATCCCGAGGCCTCGGTCCCGAGATCCCGGTCCCGAAACTTCGATCCCGAGTCTTCGGTCGAGGCATCCCTCCTCACGGCACGACCTCTGGTCGAACCGATCACAGCGCGCCTCCGAGGCTGTATCCTCTGCGGCACGACGGTCCGAGGCGGCCGCGCGATCCGGCTGCCCCACGCTGAGCGATGCAACCCGGCGAGTCCTCCCGACCGACCCATCCCGCGGCCGCGGCCTGGCCGGCGCTCGGCCGCCCGGCGCGCTACCGTCCGCGGCGCTGGCTGCCGATCCTGCTGTTCGCGATCACCTTCTTCAGCACCACCACGCTCGGGGCCGGCTGGTATCTGGCAACCCGCACCGACGTGACCTACGAGCCGGCCGACATGGTCGGCGGGATGCCCTGGATGGGTGCCGAGACGATCCGACAGGTATGGACCGACCCGGCGTTGCGCTCGGTCGGATTGGCCTTCTCCCTACCGACACTGCTGATCCTGCTGTGCCACGAGCTCGGCCACTACCTCACCTGTCGTCGCTACGGCATCTCCGCCACCTGGCCCCATTTCATCCCCGCACCGATCGCTCTCGGCACGTTCGGCGCCTTCATCCGGATCCGGGCACCGATCCGCAGCAAACGACAGCTCTTCGACGTCGGCGTCGCCGGGCCGATCGCCGGGTTCGTCGCCCTGCTGCCGTTCCTCGTCTACGGCATCCGCCACTCGACGCCCGTGACGGTCGAAGCGGTGGCGCCGATGACGAGCAATTGGGTGCTCTACGTACCGGGAAGATCCCTTCTCCTCCAGCTCGTCGAGCGCATCGCCCACGGGGAACCAGCGGCGAACACGGTACTCGACCTTCACCCCTTCGCGCTCGCCGGCTGGGTCGGAATCCTGGTGACTTCGCTCAATCTCCTACCGCTCGGCCAGCTCGACGGCGGACACATCCTCTACGCC
>JAWVZD010000311.1:0-3953 GCA_033722395.1 Thermoanaerobaculia bacterium
CGAAGTCCTTCCAGAAGCCGAGGCGCGTGCCGTCGGGCGAGAAGAAGGGCGCCAGCCCCCCCTCGGTACCCTGTGCCGGCTCCGACTCGACGCGATCGAGGGTGCGGAGGAAGATCTGGGATCCCGTCGTCGCGCTCGCCAGCCTGGCGCTCCACCTCGCCCCCGGCGGGGAGCGCGCCTCCGACGATCGCCAGCCGATCCGCTTTCCCGTCGATCGGCCGCCCGCCTATCTCGACGGTAGCGGTCCGACCGTCGCGCTGTCGCGCGGCGGGCTGTTGATAGCCAACGTGTCGAGCACCGACGCCACCGATTTACAGATCTTCCTCCGCACCCTCGATCGAGTCGAGTCCGAGCCGGTGCCGGGCACCGAGAACGGTCTGGCGCCGTTCTTCTCCCCGGACGGCACCCGGATCGGCTTCTGGAAGGATTTCGGGATCTACAGCGTCTCGATCCACGGCGGCGCCCCGACGCTCCTGGCCGAGATCCAGAACTTCCGCGGCGCCACCTGGGCCGAGGACGGCACGATCTGGTTCTCTCCCGACACCGAGGCCGGGCTGTGGCGGATGAACGGTGATGGTTCGAACGCGCGGCGCGTGACCGTTCCGGACGCCGAGCGAGGCGAGCGCAGTCACCGCTGGCCGGCCATGGTGCCGGGCGGCGACGCGGTGCTGTTCACGGTCGGCACGGCCGACATCGCCCGATTCGACGAAGCGCGGATCGACGTCCTCCGGATCTCGACCGGTGAGCGTCACACCGTGCTCAAAGGGGGCATGTACCCGCTCTTCCTGCCGCCGGACACACTCCTCTACACGGTCTCGGGCTCGCTGATGGGTGTGCGATTCGACACCGAATCGCTCACCCTCGCGGGGACGCCGAGGCCTCTGGTCGACGGCGTCAAGACGCTTCCGCTGAGCGGCGTCGCCGCGGCGGCCATCGCCCCGGACGGCTCTTTGGCCACCGGCCTCGGCGAGCCGTTCTTCGGCGCCCGCCGCCTCCTGGCGTACTCGCGCGACGGCACCTCGCGACCGGTAACCGAGGAGATCCTCCCGTATCAGGCGCTGGCACTGTCACCGGACGAATCGACCCTGGCTCTCGACATCGACGCCGCCAACGCGACCGTCTGGCTACTCGATCTCGAGCGGGACATCCGCACCCGGCTGACGACGCGCTGGAGCCACAACCTGCCCGTGTGGTCGCCGGACAGCGAGAAGGTCGTCTCGTCGACCAGCAGCGGGGGAACCTATCAAATCTACATCCATCACCTCGCGGCGGGAGAGTCCGAGATCTTCCATCAATCGACCGAGGCCCAGTTCTTCGCCACCTCCTGGTCGGTCGACGGCCATCTCTCGGTCGACGTCATCCCGGCGGGCCGAACGGTCGACATCTGGACCTATCCGATCGGCGATCCCTCCGCCGGGCGCGCTCTGCTCGCCACGCCGTTCGCGGAGTGGGGTGGGAACTTCTCGCCCGACGGCAGATGGCTGACCTTCAACTCCAACGAGTCGGGACGCGAGGAGGTCTACCTGGTCGCGGCCGACGGGTCGGGCGCCAAGCTCCGAGTCTCCTCCCAGGGCGGCCACTACGCCACCTGGAGCCACGCCGGCGACGAGATCTTGTTCTACGACGGCACCTCCATCATGGCTGCGACCGTAGAGCTCGGCGATCGGCCCCGCGTCGGTGTGCCCCAGCCCCTCTTTCGTCCCGGCCCGATCTTCGCGTTCACGGGTTCCACGATCGACGTGACCCGCGACGGCGAGTTCCTGGTGATCGAGTTCGCCGAGAGAGAGCACGAGACCGCCATGGACCTCGTCTTCACGCGCAACTGGATGAGCGAGCTCCAGCGCAAGCTGGGCACGCCCTAGATCCGGCGACCGCGACTCCGAGCAGCACTACGTTCGAGGCGATCCTCTCGGAGCCGATCAGCGCGTCTTCGCCGGACCAAGCCATGTCCGTAGGGGCGGAGTGCGAAGACCGCCACCGAGCTCGATCTTTCTTTCCAGGTCGAGCCACTCGCCCTCTTCGAGCCTCCCTCACCGGTCGTAGAGGCGAGCTCGCGTAGGCCACTCCGGAACAGCGCTCGGATCGCCGCGTCGAAGTCGGCAGCGCCACTGCCCGACTCCTCGATCCACCCTGAGCGCTATCGCCGCCTTCCACTCCTACCAAACCCCAGGTTCGATCCCTCCTATTCGAATCGTCGCGCGAGTGCGTGGACGTTTCGAACGATTTTCCGCAACCGCACGGTCGTTCCGGGCGAATAACCAGCCGATCGGGAGGACGGCGCTCGGACGAGCCCCCAGCCCTGCAACGGAACGACGGAGGAGGGAATGAACGTACTCAGATATCCGACGAAGGCGCGCGGCAAGCGCGTGGTCATCGTGGGAGCGGGCCCCGGCGGCCTCGCCTCGGCGATGCTCCTGGCGAGCGCCGGGCTCGACGTCACGGTGATCGAGAAGCAGGACGAGGTCGGCGGTCGCACCACGACCCTGGTGGACGAAGGCTTCCGTTTCGACCTCGGGCCGACCTTCTTCCTCTATCCGCAGGTGCTGCGCAGCGTCTTCGAGAGCTGCGGCTACGATCTCGACGACGAGGTCGAGATGACGCGGCTCGACCCGCAGTACACCCTCCGCTTCGAGGACGGAGCCCGCCTCAGGGCGACGCCCGATCTCGAGCGTCTGGCGGCCGAGATCGGCAAGATCTCCCCGGCGGACGCCGCCGGCGTCGAGCCGTACATGCGGGACAACCGGGCCAAGCTCGACGCGTTCAAGCCGATCCTCGAGAACCCCTTCAACAGTCTCGCCGACACCCTGCGGCTGCCCCTGCTGAAGCTCCTGCCTCTGATGCGGCCCGGATCGAGCGTCGACCGGGACCTCGAGCGGCACTTCTCCGACCCTCGGGTGCGGCTCGCCTTCTCGTTCCAGAGCAAGTACCTGGGCATGTCGCCGTTCCAGTGCCCCAGCCTGTTCACGATCCTGTCGTTCATCGAGTACGAGTACGGCGTCTTCCATCCCACCGGCGGCTGCGGCGCGGTGACGCGGACGATGGCCCGGCTGGCCGAAGAGCTCGGCGCCGAGATCCGACTCGGCGAGCCGGTCGAGGAGGTCCTCTTCTCGGGTCGCCGAGCGACCGGCGTCCGAACCGCCCGGAGGATCTACGAGGCCGACGCGCTGGTCGTCAACGCCGACTTCGCTCACGCCATGAAGAGCCTCGTGCCCGACGCCAAGCGGCGCCGCTGGACCGACCGCAAGCTCGCCAAGAAGAAGTACTCGTGCTCGACCTTCATGCTCTACCTGGGTGTCGAAGGCGAGGTCGACCTCGACCATCACACGATCTTCCTGGCCGACGACTACGAGCGCAACCTCACCGACATCGAGCGCGATCACCGCCTGTCGGAGAATCCCTCGTTCTACGTCCAGAACCCCTCGGTGACCGATCCGACGCTCGCCCCGGAGGGTCACAGCGCGCTCTACGTGCTGGTCCCGGTGACGCACCAGCACGGCAACGTCGACTGGGCGCGCGACCGCGAGCCGTTCCGGCGCCGGGTCTACGCCAAGCTCGCCGAGGTCGGTCTCGGCGACCTCGAGGACCGGGTCCTCACCGAGCGCGTCCTCACCCCGGCCAACTGGGAGCACGACTACGACATCTACAAGGGCGCGACCTTCAATCTGGCGCACTCCCTCGACCAGATGCTGCACCTGAGGCCCCGCAACCGCTTCGAGGATCTCGACTCCGTCTACCTGGTCGGCGGTGGAACGCACCCGGGGAGCGGGCTGCCCGTCATCTTCGAGTCGGCGCGGATCAGCAGCCGGCTGCTAGCCGAAGATCTCGGGGTCGAGATCGGCAGCGGAGCGCAGGCGACCCCGCCACGCGAGGAACGGGTTGCCGCGAATCGCGTTCCGGCGGCGGCGGCGGTGAGGAGCTAGGCCATGGCCTCGGACCCACTGTCACGATCGCCC
>JAWVZD010000312.1:0-3936 GCA_033722395.1 Thermoanaerobaculia bacterium
CCGGTGATCGCGTCGATGTAGCCGGAGGCGTCGCCGACCAGCGCCACGCGGCCGGCCGCCACCGCCCGCACGCGTTGCTCGAGCGGTCCGGCGCCGCGATCGCGCGAGCTCACGGTGGCGCCCGCGAGCCGCGCCGCGAGGGCCGGGAATCGCGCCAGATGCTGGTCGAAACCGGCCTTGTAGCCCTCCCACAACATCGCCACGCCGATCTCCCCGCGCCCCACCGGGGTGACGTAGGCCTCGCAGCCGTCGGTCCAGTGGACTTCGACCAGATCGCTCCAGGGCGCCACCGCGTAATGGCGCCGCATGCCGAAGCGACCGCCCCGCGAGCCCCGGTCGAGACCGCTCCAGCGGCGCAGCCCCGATCTGGCGCCGTCGGCGCCGACGATCCAGCGCGCCCGGCGCTCGCCGGCGTCGGTGCGAACGCCCCGGACGGTGTGCCCCCGCCGCACCAGTCCGCGCACCACGAGCCCCAGCTCGACCTGCGCACCGGCCTCCCGGGCGCGATCGAGCAGCAGGCGCTGCAGAACCGTGCGCCGCACTGCCACGCCGGAGCGCGCCGGGAAGTGCCCCTCGACGCGACGGGCGCCGTCGACGTAGCGGATGCCCCGGAACGGCCGGCCGCCGCATCCCAGCGGATCGACCCCGAGCCGCTCGAGCGCCTCGACACCGTGCGGCATGATGCCCTCGCCGCAGGCCTTGTCGATCGGTGCCCCGGCGCGGTCGATCACCCGCACGCTGCCGCCGCGCGAGGCGATCCCGATCGCCGTCGCCAGACCGACCGGCCCGGCCCCGACCACGACCACGTCGGTCGACCCTCTAGGCATCGCGACCCCCCGCCAAGGCGCCGCGCCAGAAGGCGAGGCGGGACTTCACCAGCTGGCGCAACAGGAATACCGGGCCGACCCCTTCCGGGGCCGCCAGACTACCCGCCAGGTGACGCTCCAGGGTTTCGCCGCGACGCAGCTTCCCCGACGAGGTCCGCGGCAGCGTCCCCGGCTCGAGCAGGTGGATCTCGTCGGGGGCGAGACCGGTCGCCGCCAGCACCCGCTCGCGGATCCGCTCGGGCACGCTTGCGATCTCCTCGTCGGTCGCCCGGCGGTCCCGCTCGACGAACAGCAGCACCCGCTCGGTGCCGGCATCGACCGGCGTCGAGACCGCTACCACGCAGCCGCGGCGCACGCCCGGCAAGCGGTCGGCGGCACGCTCCAGATGCTCCGGCGCGTAGTTGCGCCCGCGCACGATGACGATCTCCTTGGCGCGCCCGGCGAGATGGAGCTCGCCGTCGAGCAGGAAGCCGAGATCGCCGGTGTCGAGCCAGCCGTCCACCAGGACGCGCGCCGTCTCCTCCAGCCGACCGAGATAGCCCTGCATCAGTGACGGACCCCGCACCCAGAGCCGGCCGACCTCGCCCTCCGGCGCCGCCGTGCCGTCGGCACGCCGGATCTCGATCTCGCCGCCGGGAAGGGGCCGGCCGACCGAGGCGATCTCGATGCCCCCCGGGTCCGGCTCGACGCGGTCACCGGCACCGAGACGATCGGCACGCAGCCGCCGCACCTGGAACTCCGATCCGGGCGACGAGAAGGTCACCGCCAGCGCCGCCTCCGAGAGCCCGTAGACCGGCGTCATGGCGCGGCGCCGGAACCCCCAGGCGGAGAAGCGCTGGCAGAACTCCCGCATCACCCGCGGCGAGACCGTCTCGGCGCCGTTGAGCGCCACCCGCCAGCTCCCCAGCTCGACGCCGTCGAGCTCCTCGTCGCGGATCTTCTCGACGCACAGGCCGTAGGCGAAATTGGGTGCCGGCGAGACCGTCGCCCGGTAGCGGCCGATCGCCCGCAGCCAGACCGCCGGCCGGGCGACGAAGAGCTCCGGCGGGATCAAGGTGAGGACCGCCGGGCGCTCGAGCGCCGCGAACACGCATCCGATGAGTCCCATGTCGTGGTAGAGGGGGAGCCAGGAGACCCCGCTGTGCCGGGTGTCGTCCTCGTCCGGCCAAAAAGAATTCAAGGAGACCACCTGCGACATGACGGCGCGATGATCGAGGGCGACCGGCTTGGGATCGACCGTGGTGCCGGAAGAGAACTGCACCAGGGCGAGATCGTCCAGCCGTGGACGCGCCGCCTCGACGCCGTCGTGGCGCGGAATCCGCTCCAGGCTGCGGCAGCCGAGCGCCGGCCGGCCGCGCCGCACCGACTCGCCCAGCAGCCGCTCGACACGACGATCACACACCACCAGCCGGGCCCCGGCGGCCTCGATCATCCGCCCGGTGGCGCGGTGATACTCGTCGAGCCGCCCCAGTCGCACCGGCGGATAGAGCGGCACCGGCACCGCGCCGGCCAGGAGGGCGCCGAAGAAAGCGTCGAAGAAGCCCCAGCAGGTGGGAAATACGAGGGCAACGCGATCGCCTGGCCGCACACCGAGCGAAGCGAGTCCGCCGGCGGTCCCCATGGCACCGTCGTAGACCTCCCCCCAGCTTTTCCACGACGGCTCCTCGTGGCGATCGAGCAGACGGAGGCCGGCCTCTTCGGCGCCGCGCGCCCGCTCCAGAGCCTCGACCAGCGTCGGGATCACGGCCGCCCCGCTTCCCGGCTCTCGAGGGCGCGCTCGATCGCCTCCACCAGGTCGCCGACGGTCTCGATCTCGGCCGTGCCGAGCTCGTCGAGACGGACGCGGAAATGATTCTCCGCCTCGATCGCCAGGGTCAGCAGACGCACCGAATCGAGCTCGAGGTCCTCGATCAGGCGCTGCTCCGCGGTGATCGGGCCGATTCCCTCGAGATGACGTTGGGCGAGCTCGGCAAGCTCGGTGAAAACCCGTCCGGAGCTCACGGTGACTCACCGTCCCTCTCCCCGCCCCGCCGCGGCCCTTCGGCAAAGGCCTCGCGATAGGCGGTGTGACTCATGAGCGCCGCCTCTTCGGCGCGCATCCGCACGACGAGCAGGACACCGTTCGCCAGGCCGAAGACCCCCGCGGTCAACCAGGCGGTGTGCAGCAGCGGCAGGGCGAGCATCTCGATCGTCACCGCCAGGTAGTTCGGATGGCGCAGATAGCGGAACGGACCACCGGTCTCGACGGCTCCGCCCGGCAGGCAGACGATGCGCGTCGTCCAGCGCTCGCCCAGAGTGCGGATCGTCCAGTAGCGCAGCGCCGTGGCCGCCACCAGGAGGACCGCCATCGCGCCCGCCAGCCAAGGGACGAAGGGGCGATCGAGCAGCCAGACCTCGAGCGGCGCCGAGAGCAGGAAGGCGGTGTGGAGCGCCACCATCCAGGGATAGTGCCCGGCCCCCGCCTCGATCGCCCCGCGGCGCCGCAGCCTCTCCTCGTTCCGTCGCGACAGCCGCAGCTCGGCGAGTCGCTGCACCACCACCAGAACGACGACGGCGGTGAACGCCCAGCGCGAGGCGACGCCGCCTACCATCGCAGCAGTACCAGCTCGGAGCAGAAGCCCGGCCCCATCGCCAGCAGGAGGCCCCAGGTACCGGGTTCCGGACGCTCCCGTATCGTCTCTTCGAGCACCAGCAGCACAGAGGTCGACGACAGGTTGCCCACCTCCCGCAAACTCTTCCACGTGACCGCCAGCGCCTGGCGCTCGATCTCGAGCGCCTCCTCCATCGCCTCGAGAACCTTCGGCCCTCCCGGGTGTGCCACCCAGGAGGCGACATCGGCGCGCTCCAGCGAGTGTTCCGCCAGGAAGGCATCGACGTCGGCGCGCAAGTGGCGCCGGACCATCTGCGGCACCTCGGCCGACAGCACCACCTCGAAGCCGCGTTCGGAGATCTCCCAGCCCATCACCCGCTCGGTGTCGCGGTAGAAGCTCGACCGCGTGGCGACGATCTCGGGGCCGGGACTCTCCGCCGGCCGGCAGTCCGATCCGGCCACGACGACCGCCGCGGCTCCGTCGCCGAAGAGACCGGAGGAGATCAGATTGGCGACCGA
>JAWVZD010000313.1:0-3926 GCA_033722395.1 Thermoanaerobaculia bacterium
ATCCTGGAGACGATCGTCGTCGCCCGCGAGGGCCGCAACATCCGGGTCTCCGACATCGCCACGGTGGTGCGCGGCCACAAGCCGCGCGAGGTGATCACGCGCTACGGCGGCGACGAGGCGGTCGAGCTCGCGGTCTACAAGGAGGGTGACGCCAACACCGTCTCGGTCGCGCGAGCCCTCGACGCCCGCCTGGCCAACGTCGGCGACGAGCTCCCGGAAGGCATCGAGGTCGTGAGCGGCCAGAACCAGGCCGACTTCATCCAGGCCTCGATCGGCGAGGTGCGCTCCAACGCGCTCATAGGCGGGCTGATCGCCATCGCGGTGCTGCTGCTCTTCCTGCGCGACCTGCGCTCGACACTGATCATCGGTCTGTCGATCCCGATCTCGATCGTCACCACGTTCTTCCTCATGTACCGCACCGGGACGAGCCTGAACATCATCTCGCTCGGCGGCCTGGCGCTCGGTGTCGGCATGCTGGTCGACAACGCCATCGTGGTGCTCGAAGCGATCTTCAAGCATCGCGAGGCCGGAGAGTCGGCGCTCGAGTCGGCTCGCAAGGGCGGCTCCGAGGTCGGCCGCGCGGTCATCGCCTCGACGCTCACCACGGTCGCGGTCTTCCTGCCGGTCGTCTTCCTCGAGGGTATGGCGGCGCAGCTCTTCCGCGACATGGCGCTGACGGTGTCGTTCTCGCTCATTGCGTCGCTAGCCGTCGCCCTGACCCTGATCCCGATGCTGGCGGCGATCCTGGGCGGCTCACGCGGCGGTGCGACGACGACCGTCGCCGTCCCCGCCGCGGGGGGCCGGATCCGCCGCGGCCTGCGATTCCTCTTCGTGCGCGTACCGGCCTTCGTCCTCTTCCTGCTGCGCTGGACCGTGCGGACGTCGGGCAAGGTCCTGGCGATCGTCCTGCGGCCGATCTCTGGCGGCTTCGACCGGCTCATGAACGGCGTGAGCGCCGCTTATCCGGCGGCTCTGCGCTGGACCCTTCGCGCCCGTCCCGTGGTTCTCACCGTGACGCTGGCGGCCTTCGGGGCCTCCCTCTGGATGGTGCCGCGGCTCGGCTTCGATCTCATGCCATCGTTCTCGCAAGGCGAGTTCAGCTTCGCCCTCGAGCTCCCCGAGGGCACCCCGATCGAGGCCACCGACCAGTACCTCGCCCAGGTGCAGGACGTCCTCGAGGACGACCCGAGGGTCGCCGCCTACTCCAGCATCTCCGGCGGCAAGGGGCTCTCGTTCACCAACACCGGCACCGAAGGGGAGAACAGCGCCAGCTTGCAGGTTCGCATGGCGGCGGGTACGACCGCGGCCGACGAGGCGGCGGTGATCGACCTCCTGCGCCGAGAGCTCGGCACGAGCTCGGAGGCCAAGTACGAGTTCGAGCGCCCGACCTACTTCTCGTTCCGCACCCCGGTCGAGCTGGAGATCTTCAGCGACGACCTGGAGGATCTCCACACCTCCTCGAAGGCCTTGGCCGCCGCCGCGACGGAGATCCCCGGCCTGGTGGACGTCAAGTCCTCGGTCGAGCTCGGCAATCCGGAGCTCCAGATCACCTTCGACCGCGATCAGCTCACCATGCTCGGCTTGAACCTCGGGGACGTCGCCGAGACGCTGCGCAACAAGGTCCAGGGCGAGGTGGCGACCCGCTTCCTCGAGGGCGATCGCGAGATCGACATCATGGTCCGCTCGGTCGAGCTCGGCCGCGCCTCGGTCGCCGACGTCGAGAACATGATCGTCGGGCAGCTCGACGGACGGCCGATCTATCTGAAGTCGGTGGCCGACGTCGAGATCGCCCAAGGGCCGACCGAGATCCGGCGCATCGGGCAGAAGCGCGCCGCGGTCGTCGCCGGCAACCTGGCCGGCCGCGACATGGGCGGCGTCGCCCAAGACCTCGAGGTCGCAGTGGCGGAGACGCCGCTGCCCGCCTCGACGACGACGCGCATCGGCGGCCAGCAGGAGGAGATGGACCGCTCGCTCCGATCGCTCCTGATGGCGATGGCGCTGGCGATCTTCCTCGTCTACCTGGTGATGGCGTCGCAGTTCGAGTCGTTCCTGCACCCGTTCGTCATCATCTTCACCCTGCCGCTGGGCGCGATCGGCGTGGTCGGCGGCCTGGCGCTGACCGGGCGCTCGATCGACATCGTGGCGATGATCGGTGTCGTGATGCTGGCCGGCATCGTGGTCAACAACGCCATCGTGCTGGTCGATGCCGTCAACCAGCGCCGCCGCGCCGGCATGACCCGGACCGAGGCCCTGGTGGCGGCGGGTAGCGACCGCCTGCGGCCGATCCTGATGACCTCCGCCACCACCATCCTGGGTCTGACGCCGATGGCGCTCGGCCTCGGGGCCGGCGCCGAGCTCAGGGCGCCGCTGGCCATCACGGTGATCGGCGGGCTCTCGGTGGCGACGCTCCTGACCCTGTTCATCATCCCGGTGGTCTACTCGATCGTCGACCGCAGCGAAGAGCCGTTGGTCGACCTCGGGGAAGAGGTCACGGGTGAGGCCGCCCTGGTCAGCGACGCGGTCGCAGGGGAGGCCGGCTGATGAACCTCCCGCGCTTGGCGGTCCTGCGCCCGATCACCACCTCGATGCTGTTGATCAGCGTCCTGGTCATCGGCGGCATCGCGATGGCGAAGCTGCCGCACGACTATCTGCCGACCGTCGACGCGCCGTTCATCGAGGTCCAGATCCCGTATCCGAACTCGAATCCGAGCCAGATCGAGCGCGAGATCACCAAGCCGGTCGAGGAGGTGCTCTCGACCCTGCCGGCGGTCAAGAAGCTCTCGTCGACGTCGCGCGCCGACGAGGCGGTCGTCGACCTCGAGTTCGACTGGGGCGAGGACCTCGACGTGGTCCGCATGCAGGTCAGCGAGAAGATGGAGCAGATCGAGCCCGAGCTGCCGGCCGACATCGGCGAGATCGTCATCTTCTCGTTCTCCACCGAGGACATGCCGGTGATGGAGGCGAGGATCTCGGCCCAGGGCGTCTCGCTGTCGTCGAACTACGACCTGATCGAGGCCCGCGTCGTCAACCGGATCCGCAGGGTCCCGGGGGTGGCGCGCGTCGACCTCGGCGGCGTCGAGCCGAGCGAGATCTGGATCGACCTGGTGCTCGACAAGGTCAAGGAGCACCGAGTCGACGTCTCGGCGCTGATCGAGAAATTGCAAGGCTCGTCGCAGAACCTCGTCCTCGGCCAGGTGGACGTCGACGGACGGCGCTTCTCGGCCCGCGCCCTCGGCGGCTTCGAGTCGGTCGAGCAGATCCGCGGCCTCGCGATCGACGACCAGGGGCTCACCCTGGGCGACATCGCCGAGATCTCCTACGAGGAGCCCCCGATCTCGATCGGCCGCCATCTCGACGGCACCTACGCCGTGGCGCTCACCGTCTACAAGGAGTCGACCGCCAACACGGTCGACGTGGTGCGCGACGTCAAGACCCTCATCCACGAGGAGATCAACGACGATCCGCTGCTCCAGGGGATCGAGTTGTGGATCTGGGAAGACCAGGGCGAGGAGATCTCCAATGCCATCAACGGGCTCGCCAAGGCCGGCCTCGTGGGCGCGCTGCTGGCGGTCCTGTCGCTCTACTTCTTCCTGCGCCGCCTCGACTCGACCTCGATCGTCGCCCTGTCGATCCCCTTCTCCATTCTGGCGGCCTGCGGCGTCCTGTTCTTCATGGGCAAGTCACTCAACATGCTCTCGACCATGGGGCTGATGCTGTCGATCGGCATGCTGGTGGACAACGCGGTGGTGATCCTGGAGTCGATCGACCGCGTCCACCGCACCGAGAAGGATCCCCACCGCGCCGCGCTGATCGGCTCCAAACAGGTCTCTGTAGCGGTCGCTGCCTCGACGGCGACCACCCTGATCGTCTTCCTGCCTCTGGTCGTGGGGGGCAAGACCGATCTCACCACCTGGCTGCAGGAGGTC
>JAWVZD010000314.1:0-3923 GCA_033722395.1 Thermoanaerobaculia bacterium
GCGGGATTATAAAGCAACGCCGACGTCGCCGGTGGGGGCTCGGCGACGGGCGGCAACGGCGGATCCGGCGAGCGATCGCGACCGAAGGCGTGCGATGCCAACGGCGCGCATGTAGGACAAACACCTACACGCGCAGTGGAGATGCTCCGACAGACAGGATTCCCTCCGGACGCTACAGTTCGTCTCTGGTCGAGCGCCCCGGGAGAATGGCGACCTCCGCGCCGTGAGTGATCTCGGAACCCTATCCAAACTCTATCGGACGACGCAGAAGCTCGGCCTCGAGGACGACCTCGACTCGCTGCTCGACGAGGTTCTCGAGCAGGCTCGATCGCTGATCGGCTTCGATCACTGCGCCGTGCTGCTGCACGAACCGGACAGCAACGAGCTCGTCGTACGCCACGCGCTCGGCTTCGACGAGGACGTCCTCGGACTCCGCCTCGAGATCGGCGAGGGTATCTGCGGGTGGGCGGCCGAGCACGGTCGCTCGGCCCGCGAGGGGGACGTCGTCGGCAGCTGGCGCTACGTACCCGGCCTCGAGGCGGCGCGTTCCAATCTGGCGGTCCCGCTCGTCTTGGAGAACCAACTCGTCGGCGTCATCAACGTCGAGTCGCGCCGGCCGCACGCCTTCACCGAGGAGCACGAGATGCTGCTCACCATCCTCGGCACCAAGGCGGCGCTCGCCATCGTCGCTTCGCGCACGCAGCACGATCTGAAGCAGAAGCTCGATCTGCTCGACGCGCTGTATCGCATCAGCACCCTGTCGACCGCCAAGAAGTCGTTCGAAGAGGTGCTGAGCGACGTCATCGACGAAGCGCAGAAGAGCCTGCCGCAGGGAGACCTGGCGATCCTCCTGCTCGACGACGAGGGGCACCGACTCGTTCTGCGCCACCGCGGCGGCTATCCCGACCACGTAGAGGGCATGCACATACCGATCGAGAAGGGGATCGCCGGTCGGTGCGCCCGCACCGGCGAGGCGCAGCTGGTCGACGACGTCTCGCGGGATCCCGACTACATCCGCGGGGTACGTGGGGCTCGGTCTCAGCTCACCGTGCCGCTGATCGTCGAAGGCGCCGTCAGCGGTGTGCTGATCGCCGAGTCCCGCAGGCCTGCCGCGTACACCGCCGAGGATCTGAGATTCGCCACCGTCATCGCCGGCGAGATCGCCAGCGTCCTCGCCACCACGAAGCTCAAGGAGGAGGCGCAGCGACTCGCCGTGACCGACTCGCTCACCGGCCTGTCCAACCGACGTCACTTCCACGACCGAGTGAGCGAGGATCTCCGTGCCGCGACGCGGTACGAAGAGGAGATGGCCCTCCTGCTGATCGATCTCGACCACTTCAAGTCGATCAACGACACGCACGGCCATCCCACCGGTGACCGGGTGCTGGCCGCCGTCGGCGCCTGCTTGGCCGCCGCCGCACGGGCCGGCGATCAGGCGGCGCGAATCGGCGGCGAGGAGTTCGCCGTGCTGCTCCGCCGCTGCGCAGCCGAGCAGGCTCACGCCGCGGCACGGCGGATCCTGGGCGCGATCCGCGAGCTACGCGTCGACGCCGGCGACGACACCCGGTTGGAGATCTCGGCCTCGGTCGGCATCGCGCTCTTCCCGCGACACGGCGATACGTTCACCGCGCTCTTCGCCGCCGCCGATGCCGCGCTCTACTCCGCGAAGGCCAGCGGTCGCGACTGCATCGCCTTGCTCGCAGACGACGACATCCCGTCCGACTCCCAGCTCGACCCACCCGCCGGTGCGTCCCGGCGAGCCTTCGGTCTGGCCTGAGTCCGAGCCACCTCTAGGCTCGCCGGACACTGTCCGGCGGTTCCCGTCGGGCGAACGGCCCGCGGCGGCCACCTGCCGACTAGAATCGACAGGCGCATGCAGCTTCGAGTCGACGACACCGCTGTCGAAGCCGACGCAGAGCACAGCCTGCTGATCCATCTGCTGCGGCACGGGCTCCACCCGACCGGCGGCGGCTGCCTGTGCCTCGCCGGCGACTGTCCGCACTGCCTGGTCTCGGTCGACGGTGTCGGCTACGTCAGGAGCTGTCAGGTGACGCCCCGAGAGGCCATGCGCGTCACCCGTCATCACCACGACGGCGGCCAGCCGCCCCTGGTCGGTGCGGCCGGCTCGTCGAGCCGTCGGGCGACGGCGAATCGCCACCGGCATTGCGACGTGGTGGTGATCGGGCACGGTGCCTCGGGCCGTGCCGAAGCGGAGCGTGCGCGCGAGGGCGGCAAGGCCGTCGTGGTGCTGGACGCTGCCGACGGGCAGGAGGTGATCGGCATCTATCCCGGGCCGCTCGTCGTGGCGCGCACCGAAGAGGGCAAGCTCCAGCTCCATCCGCGCGACGAGATCGTGGTCGCCACCGGCGCGGCCGAGATCCAACCGGTGGTCCCCGGCAGCCGTCTGGCCGGCCTGGTCGCCTCTCGCGCCGCACCGCAGCTCGCCCAGGCCGGGCTCGACCTCGGTCGCGTGGTGGCGGTCGGACGACCGCCGGACGGCCTCGCGGCGACGCGTGCAGAGGGCGAGCTGCTTCGCTTCGAAGGCGACGACAGGGTGCGGGCGGTCGTCGTCCGTGGCACGGATGGAGCCGAGCGGCGCCATCCCTGCGACACCGTCTCGATCGGTCTCGGGTTCCAGCCGCGTGACGCTTTGCTGCGCATGGGTCGCGGGCTGCCGGTCCGCGCCGTCGGCCGAGCTGCCCGTCCGTCCGACATCCCGCGCTGCCCGGCGAGCGGCACCGTCTGCCCCTGCGCCGGCGTCACGGTCGACGACCTCGAATCGGTGTGGGAGCGCGGCTTCCGCAGGCTCGAGCTGGTCAAGCGCGCCACCCTGGCAGGGACCGGTACCTGCCAGGGCTCGATCTGCATCCCCTACCTGCGCTCCTTTCTCGAGGACCGAGGGCAGGAGCTCGAGCCACCGTTCACCGCCCGGCCGATGACCCGCCAGCTCACCCTGGGCGAGATCGCGGCCGGTGCCCACCATCGGCCGACCCCGCGCACGCCCCTCCACGACGAGCACGTCGCCCTCGGTGCGCGGATGGACCGCATCGGCGGCTGGTGGCGACCCTGGAGCTACGGCGACGCCGAAGCGGAGTATCGAGCCGTGCGCCAGGCCGTCTCGATCGGCGACGTCTCGCCGCTCGGCAAGTTCCGCCTGTCGGGACCCGATGCGACGGCTCTCCTCGAGCTCCTCTACCCGACGCGCCTCGCCGGCCTCGCCGTCGGGCGCTCGCGCTACGCGCTGTTGCTCGACGAGCGCGGCTACGTTCTCGACGACGGGCTGGTGTGCCGCGACGGGGAGGAGCGTTACACGGTGACCCTGACCAGCGCCGGCGCCGGCTTCGGCGAGCTCTGGATGCGCGACTGGATCGACGCACGCGGCTTCGACGTCCGGCTGCTCGACCAGACCGTCTCGCTCGGCGCCATCAACGTCACCGGACCGCGGGCGGCCGAGCTCTTGGCGCGGGCCGCAGCGTCCGAGCTGCCCGCCTTCGCCGCCCATCTCGACGGCGAGGTCGCCGGGATCGCCTGTCGCATCTACCGGCTGAGCTTCACCGGCGAGCTCTCCTACGAGCTCCACCACGCCGCAGCCGACTCGGTGGCGCTGTGGCGTCGACTCCTCGCGCTCGGGCGGGACCTCGGCATCCGGCCGCACGGCTTGCAGGCTCTGCTCGACCTGCGGCTGGAGAAAGGGCACATCGTGGTGGGCAAGGACACCGACTTCGATTCGACGCCCAGGCGGATCGACCACGGCTGGGCCGTCGCTCCGGACAAGGGAGAGTTCGTCGGACGGCAGGCGGTGCTACGCACCGACCGCCGGCCGCTCGACCGGCAGCTCGTCGGCCTGGAGATGGAGCCGCGCGCGCCGCACGGCCGCGCCGGGGTGGGCCACGGCGAGGCGTAATACGGGGACGTCAACACGA
>JAWVZD010000315.1:0-3920 GCA_033722395.1 Thermoanaerobaculia bacterium
GCGAGCTCGAGCGGCTCGGCTATCACGTCTTCGCCATCCGGCGCGGCGGCCTCGGTCTGTCGTGGTTGCTCCCGTCCGACCGCCGGCCGCGACGGATCCCGCCGCGACGGCTGCTGATCTTCAACCAGGAGTTGGCGGCTCTGCTACGCGCCGGACTGCCGGTCCTGCAGGCCCTCGACCTGCTGCTCAAGCGACAGCGCCAGGGGGAGCTCAAGGCACGCCTCGTCGATATCCGCGACCGGGTCGAGAGTGGCGCCAGCCTGTCGGAGGCTGTGGCGGCTCAGGGCGAGGTCTTCCCGCCGCTCTACGCTCCGACGCTCATGGCGGGGGAGCGCAGCGGCGATCTCGAGGGGGTCATCGACCGCTTCGTGCGCTACCAGCGCCTGGTCTACGAGGGCCGCAAGAAGGTCGCGTCGGCGCTCGTCTACCCGGCCGTCCTGGTCGGCCTGTCGGCCGTCCTGATCGGCGTCATGCTGTTCTACGTGGTACCGGGCTTCGAGAGCTTCTTTCTGGACCTGGGGACCGACCTGCCGACCATCACCCGCGTCATCATGGGTCTCTCCGATTTGGTGACCGACTACTGGGTCTGGTGGCTCGTCGCCATCGCCGTGGCCGCCGTCGTGGTGATGCGCCTCCGAGCGACGCGACGGGGCGGGCGCTGGCTCGACCGGCTGAAGCTGAGGGTGCCGGTGCTGGGCACGGTCTTCCACCGCTTCGCGCTGAGCGAGTACTGTCGCTCGTTGTCGACCCTGCTGGCCGGCGGCACGCCGCTGGTGGGTGCTCTCGGTGTGGCCTCCGGTGCGGTCAGCAACAGCTACATCCGCGAGCGCCTGAAGCCGGTCGCCGGCAAGGTCAGCGAAGGGGCGCCGTTCCACCGCTCGCTGGAGGAGACTGGGGCCGTACCCGCCCTGGCGATCGACATGGCGCAGGTCGGCGAGGCGACGGGTGAGCTCGGTACCATGCTGGGGACGGTCTCCGACTTTCTCGACGAAGAGGTGGAGACCGCGCTGGCCAGGATCCTCAGCCTGATCGAGCCGATCATGCTGGTCCTGATGGGGATCATCATCGCCACCCTGTTGATCGCCGTCTATCTTCCGCTATCGTCGGCGTTGAGCACGGTGCGGTGAGGATGCGGCGCCAGCGGACTTTGCGGAGGATACCCGGTGCGAGAGACTGACAGCGGCATGGACGATCGAGACACGGCACGTGCTCTCCAGCTGGACGCCGGCGGCCGCGGGGAGCTCGAAGAGGAGCGGCGCAAGGCGGCCGAGCTCGCCACCAGCTACGGCCTCGAGCTGGTCGACATGGCCGACTTCCGGATCGACAACGATCTGTTCCGCTCGGTGCCGATGGAGCTGATGCTGCGCTACGGGTTCGTGCCGGAGCAACAGCTGTCGGGTCGCCTTTCGATCGTCGTCGCCGACCCGACCGACGTCACGCGGCTCGACGAGCTCGAGCTGCTGCTCGGTCAGCCGGTCGAGCTCAAGATCGGGGAGCGCTCGGCGATCGAGGAGATCCTCGAGAAGTCGGAAGGGGCTCAGCGGGTGCTCGACGAGGCCACCGAAGGGTTTCGCCTCGAGCTGGTGCAAGGGGACCAGGAGGGCGACGGTGTGCTGTCGATCGACCGCATCACCGCCGAC
Organism: Thermoanaerobaculia bacterium; assembly: GCA_033722395.1. GTDB lineage: Bacteria > Acidobacteriota > Thermoanaerobaculia > Multivoradales > JAHEKO01 > JAWVZD01. Next base: position 1,641 of record JAWVZD010000315.1, read on the forward strand.
AAGAGCCCGATCATCAAGCTCGTCGACTCGACCATCTTCAACGCCATCCAGCGGCGCGCCTCCGACATCCACGTCGAGACACGCGAGAACGAAGTCATCATCAAGTACCGCATCGACGGCGTGCTCTACCAGGCGATGGAGCCGATCGACAAACGGCACCACGGCACCATCGTCAGCCGCGTCAAGGTGATGTCGGAGCTCGACATCGCCGAGAAGCGGGTGCCGCAGGACGGTCGCTTCAAGCTCCGTTTCCAGGGTCGCACGATCGATTTCCGGGTCTCGGTGATGCCCTCGGTGCACGGCGAGGACTGCGTCATCCGTATCCTCGACAAAGAGTCGATCAGCCAGGAGTTCAAGAAGCTACGCCTCGACATCCTCGGCTTCGACGACACCACCGTGCGCAAGCTGCGCAAGTTCATCCACGAGCCGTACGGCATGGTGCTGGTGACCGGTCCGACCGGGTCGGGCAAGACGACCACACTCTACGCCTGTCTGTCGGAGATCCAGTCGCCGGAGGACAAGATCCTCACCATCGAGGATCCGGTGGAATACCAGCTCGAGGCGGTCACCCAGATCCCGGTCAACGAGAAGAAGGGGCTCACCTTCGCGCGCGGTCTGCGCTCGATTCTGCGTCACGATCCCGACAAGATCATGGTCGGCGAGATCCGCGACGAGGAGACCGCCCAGATCGCCATCCAGGCCGCCCTGACCGGCCACTTGGTGTTCACTACGGTGCACGCCAACAACGTGGTCGACGTGTTGGGACGGTTCCTCAACATGAACGTCGATCTCTACAACTTCGCCTCGGCGCTGAACTGCGTGCTGGCACAACGCCTGGTACGACGGATCTGTCGCAACTGCCGCCAACCGGTCGAGATCTCCCCCCGACTGATGGAGGAGAGCGCGCTCGATCCGGAGCGGTTCCGCAACGTGACGCTCTACGAGGGTAAAGGCTGCCTCGAGTGCAACGGTACCGGCTTTCACGGCCGCATGGCGATCTCCGAGCTTCTCGACCTCTCCGATCGGGTCCGGGAGCTGATCCTCGACAAGCGTCCCGGCTCGGAGATCCGTCGGGTCGCCAAGGAAGAGGGCATGACCTTCCTGCGGCAATCAGCGGTGGAGAAGGTGCTCGAGGGAGTCACGACACTGCGTGAGATCAACAAAGTCACATTCGTGGATTGAGCGGCTCCTCGGCCTGGCGCCGACGCCGGTGCCACCGAGGGTCTTCGCGCTCGACCGGCGCTCGTTGCGCTACGGTGTCTTCCCGCGCACCGTATCGGGACTCGAGCTCGGCCAGATCGCCGAGGTGGAGCTGCCCGAGGGAACCTTCGGCAAGGGGGTTCTCGGCCCGACGCTGCAACAGGAGAGATCCTTCAGGACCGCCCTCGAGGATCTCCTCGGGCGGTTGGAGGAGCCGGTGACGGAGGCTTCGCTGGTGGTGCCGGACGGCTGGCTGCGGGTGGTCTTCGCCGACATCGAGGACCTGCCGAAACGGGGCCCGGAGCGCCAGGAGGTTTTGCGCTGGAAGCTCAAGGGGCTGGTGCCGTTTCGGGTCGAGGACTTGCGGCTGCGCGCCGTTCCGGTCGGGGCGAGCTCCGAAGGGAGCCAGCGGTGGTTGCTCGCCTTCGCCGTCGAGACTCTCACGGGTCAGCTCGAGTCGGCCTTCTCCGCCAACGGAATTCGAATCGGATATCTATCGAACGTCGGGTTGTCGTTGCTCGAAGCGATTTGGCGCGCGGCGGGTCGCGACGAGCCGCAGGGCGTGGTGAGCGTCGACGGTGCCGCCTACACGCTGATCCTGGCCGACGCCGCCGGCCCGGCCGTCTTCCGCCACAAGTCTCTGGAGGCGGACACCCCGGTCGGGGTCGTCGAGCAGATGGTGCGTCGCGAGCTGCGGCTTGCTCGCTCGTACGCTGCCGAGCACGGAGTCTTGCCGGCCCGCCTCTTTCTCTTCGCGGAGGCGGCCGTCGAAGAGGCATGGAGTGCCTGGCTCCGAGAGGAGCTCGGTGTGGCGCAGATCCGTCCCGGGCGAGAGCTGCTCCGACTGACCGCGGCGGCGGAGGAGCACGATCCGGCCCGCCTCGTACCTCTCATCGGAGCCGCGTCGAGCTTCGTCTGATGCCCTATACGAGCGTCAACCTGGCCGCGCGGCCGTTCGTCAACACCTCGCCATTGAAGCGGGCGGCGGTGCTTTTCTGGGTGACGGCTCTGGCTCTCACGGTGCTCACGATCAGCCTCTACTGGAGCTACTTCGCCGGCTCGGGAGGAGAGGCCAGAGCC
>JAWVZD010000316.1:0-3915 GCA_033722395.1 Thermoanaerobaculia bacterium
CCTGCTCGCCGGCGTGGACGAGAAGGGCACGCCGATCGACGGTCAGATGATCCGCTTTCCCACCCAGGCCCGCTTCGAGTTCGAGGACCGCAAGACACCGCCCGAGATCGTCGAGCTGGGCGGGGCCAGCGTGAGCGCTACCGGGTACGTACGAGCGTTGCCGTCGATCGCCTCGTTGGCCGTTCTCGACGAGGATGGGCAGACGATCGCCACGGCTGCGCTACCTTCTACCGACGCGAGCCTCCGGGACCGCCGTCTGCCGGTCCAGTTCGGGCTCTCGGCGCCGGCCCTGGCCCAGCCGATCGTCAACACCTCGGCGTGCTCGCACGTGGAGATCCTGACGGCCGACGACTGGAGCCTGCTCGAGTACGTGCCGCAGGGTCTAGAGAGCCTCGTGACACCGCAGCCGCGGCAACTCGCCGGCCTCTTGGCCGGCCTCGGCAGGATGACCCCGCTGCTCTGCCAGAGCGTCTCGACGATCGCCTTCGGGGACTTCGGCTCGGGCACCTTGGGGATGGTCCATATCTACGTTCTGGGCGACGCCATGATGGTCAACAGCAGGGTCTACACCGAGGCGGTTCTGACGCCCGGCAACGCGAACGAGCCGTTCCGCCGCATGGACCTCCAGCAGACCGTTGTGCACGAGGCCGGGCATGCGGCCGAGGCACTTCTGAACTCCCTGGGCCTTTCGATCTACACGGTCATATCGCGCGGCGAGTGGCCGCTCAATGCGCGCGCCATGGCGGACGACACGATCGAAGCGGTGCGGCTCAAGTCAGGCTTCGGCAGCGAGTGGGCCAGAGTTCACGACTCGTTCGTCGATCTGGGCTGGGCGACCGACTACGTCGACATCGATGACGCCTGGAACCTGAGCGCTGCTCAGGTCGCCCATTCCGGGTTCATGTCGCCATACGGCGCCTCGGGGCATTTCGAGGACGTGGCCGAGACGATCGGCTGGACCTACATCGGCCACGAGTATCCCGCCGCCGGGGTCACCAATCGCCGTCGGGACCGCGGCTGCACCGAGATGAGCCAGCACACCGACAAGAGCGTACCCTCCGATCTGGCAGCGATCTACACCAAGGTCCACTTCCTCCTCGATCTGGGCCTGGTGCATCCGGAAGACGTGGAGAAGTGCACCGGGACGAACATCGGGATCCCGGTCACGACCGAGGGCTTCGAGATCTGGCAGGGTGGCACGAAGAAACGCAACTTCGACTCGGAGGTCGCGGCGGGGATCGGCACGCGAGCCATCACACCCTCGAAAGTCTTCACCATGAAGGCCGGCGGCACCGCGGCTTTCGGCGGTGCCAGCTACCCGGCCACTCTGGAGCTCCAGCTCGACCTCGGATCGGTACTGCCGATCGACTACGTGCCGTGGCCGCGCGGCGCCTACCAGTTCGGCTCTTCGTGGGGTGGTAACAACCTGCGGCTTCGAGTCGACGGTGCCTCTGCCGGCAACTGGGATGCCGACGCGGGCTTCGCGCTGGTCACCGAAGCGTCGAACGACCGCATCGTCGGTTCGATCTTCCTGACCCGGGCCCTGCGGGTGAGCGTTCCCTCGCCACTGCCGGCCTACGACAGCTTCGATCCGCCGTTGATCATCCGGTTTCTGATGGAGAAGTAGGCGCGGGGGACACGCTGCGAATCGACGGACGTCTCCGCGGACGGGCCGATCTGCTACCGCGGGAAGGCCGCCTCGTCCAGGGCGAGGGCCCAGGAGAAGCGCCCCGGAAACCGGGCTCAGCGCGCGAAGCTCCCTTGCACCTGCTCAAGAACTCCTGCGAACCTCGGGTCCCGGCGGATCGGGCCGAGCACGTCGGGGAAGAAGTAGCGGATCTGCGGGGTGGCTGTGAAGCCCCACTCGTCGACCGCGGCAAAGAGCTCGAGGGCACGGTCTGTTTGGCCGAGGGCCGCGAAGACCAGACCGGCCACGTAGGGGTCGGAGCCGGGATCGATCTCCTCGAGGCGGCCCCGGGCCGCCTCGGGATCGCCCTTCGCCGCATCGACGAGAGCGAGGACGGCGAGAACCTCTTGCCGTGACGGCTCGCCTTCCGGAAGCGCCAGCTCGAGGGCGCGCTCGAGCGATCTGCCCGCCTCCTCGGCCCTCCCCGCCTGGAGCAGGGCGACCCCTTCCATAAAGTGTCCCAGGGCGTAGTCCGACTGCAGCTCCCGCGCCCGGCGTCCCTGCTCGATTGCACGCTCGTAGTCGCCGGTGGCCATCAACGCCTCGGCCAGATAGGCGCGGTAGGCAGGGGAGAGAGGATTGAGCTCGGTCGCTCGACGGAGGGATGCTCGAGCTTGCTCGGGCTGGCCGAGCAGGTCCTGGACCCAGCCGAGCCAGGCGTAGGCAGGCGCGAAGCCGGGGTTGAGATCGATCGATCGGCGCAGCGCCTCGACGGCCTCGGGGCCTTTGCGCTGGAGAGACAGGACGATCCCGAGGGACGCGTACCCTTCGGCCAGGTCGGGATCGAGATCGAGGGCCCGCCGGGCGGCGGCGAGCGCTTCGGGGAGGACCTCGTCGAGAGGTTCGTAGTCGTAGAACCCCTGCAGCGCGAGGGCGTTCGCCAGGCCGGCCCACGCCAGGGCGTAGGTGCCGTCCTGGTCGATCGCTTGCCGGAAGTACTCGACCGACCGCACCAGGTCTCGGGCGGTCCGCGGGTCGATCAGGGCGCGCCCCTGGACGTAAAGGCGGTAGGCGTCGAGGTTCTCGGTCGGCGCTCGGTCGACGGCTCGTTGCTGCTCGGGGCTGAGTTGAACCGCTAGCTGGTCGACGATCTGGCGGGTGAGATCCCCCTGGATCTGGAAGAGATTCTCCGCCGTCAGCTCCCGCCGGTAGCTCTCCGCCCACACCTGCCGATCGTCGCGAGCGTCGACCAGGCGGGCGTTCACTTGCACCTGGTCGCCGATCTCCTGCACTTCGCCCTGCAGGATCCAGGCGACGCCGAGCTGGCGAGCGATCTCGGGGATCGGCGCGAGGGAGTCGCGAAACTGCATTACCGAGGTGCGCGAGGTGACCTGGAGGTCGCCCACCTTCGACAGCTTGGTCAGCATGTCGCCGTGGATCCCCTCGGTGAAGACGCTCGGCTCGCTCTGGCCGAGGGTCGTGAAGGGCAGGACGGCGATGGTGCGGTCGGTGATCGGCCGGCTCGGTTCGCTCGGGAGGAACTGCCAGATCGCCGCCAGGACGACGAGCGTGCCGAGGGCTGCGGCGAGGATCTTCCAGGGTCGTCGTGCGGCGGGGGTTCGGGCGTCGGCCGTCTCCGGCGGTGCCGTTCGACTCGCCGATGCCGAGGACGACGGACCGTAGCCGGCGAGCGCCTCTTCGAGCTCGATCCGGGCGTCCGCGATGTGGTGGAGGCGCCGATCCGCCTCTTTGCGCAGGCAGCGCTCGACGAGGGCGCGGACCCCGTCGGGGATCTCCTCCGGAAGCTCTTCGAGGTCGATCTCCTCGCGGAGGATCGCGGCGAGCGTGTCGGGACTGCTCCCTCGATCGAAAGGACGGCTGCCCGAGAGCATCTCGAAGAGCACGCACCCGAAGGCCCAGATGTCGGTGCGATGATCGACGACCTCGCCGCGGACCTGCTCGGGGCTCATGTAGGAGGTCGTCCCCAGGACCGTGCCGGCGGTCGTCAGCTCACTCTCGGCGAGGAGGGTCCGGTCGTCCTCGCCGCCGCCCGGTGCCGGCTCGGTCAGCACCTTGGCGAGCCCGAAGTCGAGCAATTTGACCTCACCGTCGGGGGTGATCTTGACGTTCAGCGGCTTCAGATCCCGGTGGACGACGCCGCGCGCGTGAGCGGCCTCGAGGGCGCGGGCGATGCCGAGTGCGGAGCGCAGCGCCTCACCGACCGGCAGAGGACCTGTCGCCAGGCGCTCGGCGAGCGTGTCGCCGGGCACGAACTCCATGACGAGGAA
>JAWVZD010000317.1:0-3892 GCA_033722395.1 Thermoanaerobaculia bacterium
AGATCTCCTCGGTCGCCAGGAGCTCGGCCTCGATCAGGCTGGGGAGGAAGCAGGCGGCGCCGAACAGCGCCGCGGTCTTGCGCTCGATCACTTGGAAGTACTCGTCGACCGTGACGTCGACCCGCCCCAGACGCTCTAGCGTCAGCAGCTCACCCTCGGTCATGCGCAGTGTCGCCTCTACCAGCGTCTTGATCACCGCCAGGTTGTCGTGCTCCAGCGCCAGGCGCATCGCCGTGGTGTAGAGCCAGTCTCCGAGCAGAACGGTGCGGCTGTTGCCCCACAGATGGTTCGGCGTCTTCTGCCCTCGCCTCAGGGTGGAGTGGTCGATGATGTCGTCGTGGATCAGCGTCGCGGTGTGGATCAGCTCGACGACCGCGCCGTAGGTGGTCTCCTCCTCACCGTCGCGCCCCAAGAGCTTCGCTGCCAGCAGCAGTAGGGCCGGGCGCACCCGCTTGCCGCCGCCCTGGAAGATGTACTCGCCAGCGTCGCGGATGAACGGCACGTCGGTCGCCAGGCTGCGGTGGAAGATCTCCTCGGTCGCCAGGAGCTCGGCCTCGATCAGGCGCAGGAAGCGCTCCGGCGTCGCCGCTGCGGCTTTGGTCGCAGAGGCTACGGCGTGGGGATTGTTGGTCATCTCGTGTTTCGATCGCCGCGTCGTCGGGCGCAACCAGGTCGGGTGAGACGCCGGAACGATCCTGCGCGCCGATCGGGCGCCGACATTATATGGAATGGCGAGGGTGAGAGACAGACCGGATGGAGAATCGGTCGGCGCGCGCTTGCCGCACCGATGCCTCAGCCATCGATCCAGTCGATGTCCGGCGGTTCGAAGATCGCCTCGTCCTCCGGCCGTGTGTAGTCGGAGAGCGAGAATCGGGTCGTGTTGCCCTGCCGGTCGACGTACGAGATGTCGCGCGGCCGGTTCGTCCGCGGATCGAGCTCGATGGTGGCGCGGACGAATGGGGCGTCGTCCGAAGTAGGCTCCAGATGGACGGAGCGGCGGTCGCCCTCGACGTCGGTGCGGGCGTCGTAACGCTGCCGCAACCGCTCTGTGCTGAGCAACAGAAAGTCGACGCCGGCCTCTTCGCGCGACACCTCGAGCAGGCGGTCGCCGACCGGCTCGTCCGGGGCCCAGGACCAGACCGTGCGTCCGCACAGCATGTAGCTGCGCGGATACGGCGCCTCGTAGTCCCACCTCAGACAGGTCGGAAGCGAGAGATAGAGCCGGCCGCTCTCCCGGTCGCCGCTGCTGAATCCCGCCGGAACATAGGTCTGGACGAAGTGCGCCTCGAGCGGCGAGGCCTCGGCGAGGCTCTGGCGCGCCGAGTCGAGCAGCTGCCAGGCCGCTTCGTCAGCCGCCACGCCCGCCGGGGAGAGCAGCAAGAGTGCGGTCAGCAGCGAAAGCGATCGGTTCATGTCCCGGCTCAGTGGCGGAAGTGGCGACGGCCGGTGAACAGCATGGCGACATCGGCGGCGTCGGCCGCGGCGATGACCTCCTCGTCGCGCTTGCTGCCGCCCGGTTGGACGACCGCGCTGACGCCGGCGGCTGCCAGGGTCTCCAGGCCGTCGGCGAAGGGGAAGAAGGCGTCCGAAGCGGCCGCCGTGCCGGCGAGCTCGAGCTCCGCCTTGTCGACGGCGATGCGACAGGAGTCGACGCGGCTCATCTGCCCGGCGCCGATGCCGACCGTCTGCTCGGCGTTGGCGATGACGATGGCGTTCGAGCGCACCGCTCGGACGACGGTCCAGGCGAGAGTGAGCGCCCGCTCCTCGTCGTCGCTCGGAGCCCGTCGCGTGACGCAGGTCCACTCGGACAGCCGGTCGGGTTCGTCGTCCGGTTGTTGGCCCAAAAACCCGCCGTCGATCGCCCGCAGCTCGAGGACGCCGGGAGCGGGTAGAGGGCACTCGAGCAGCCGCAGGCTCTTCTTCTTGGCGTGGATCGCGAGCGCGTCGGGCGCGAAGCCCGGCGCCACGACGACCTCGACGAAGAGGCTCGCCATGGCCCGCGCGAGCGCCTCGTCGACCGGTCGGTTGGTCGCCACGACCGAGCCGAAAGCCGACATCGGGTCGCAGGCCAGGGCGCGCTCGTACGCCCTGGCGAGCTCGGCGCCGCGACCGACGCCGCAGGGGTTGCCGTGCTTGACGATCGCCACCGCCGGCTCCTCGAACGAGCCCGCCAGTCGGCGCGCCGCGTCGGCATCGAGCAGATTGTTGAACGACAGCTCCTTACCTTGGTGCTGGACGAAGCCGCCCAGAAGACCCTCTCCGCCAGCGGTGCGGTAGACCGCCGCCGGCTGGTGGGGATTCTCACCGTAGCGCGGCTCGAAGGCGCGCTCGAGGTCGAGCAGCAGGTGCTGGGGAAAGCGCGACTCGCCGTCCGTCGAGCTCGCCTGGAGCCAGGAGGCGATGGCGGCATCGTAGGACTGCGTGTGGCGGAAGGCCTTGGCGGCCAGGCGTCGCCTGAGGCCCTCCGGCACCTCGCCGTCGCTCCGATCGAGGGCCGCCAGGATCTGCGGGTAGTCCTCGGGGTCGACCACGACCAGGACGCTCTGATGGTTCTTGGCCGCCGCCCTGACCAGGGTCGGGCCGCCGATGTCGATCATCTCCACCACCTCGGCGCTCGGCGCGCCGGAGGCTGCCGCCTCTCGGAACGGATAGAGGTTGACGACCACCAGGTCGATCGGCGCGATGCCGTGGTCGGCGAGCTCGGCGGCGTGCGAGGCACGCCCGCGGTCGGCCAGGATACCGCCGTGGACGAGCGGGTGGAGCGTCTTGACGCGCCCGTCGAGGATCTCCGGAAAGCCGGTGACCTCGGAGACCGGAGTCACCCGGATGCCAGCGCGATCGAGGGCCCGGGAGGTGCCTCCGGTGGAGACGATCTCGACGCCGAGGTCGGTCAGCCCGCGGGCGAGCTCGACCAGGCCCGTCTTGTCCGAGACGGAGAGGAGTGCGCGCTTGACCCGGAGCATCGGTTTCGGTCGCAGAGACGTGGCAGTCGGTCGGTTCTCAGCGGTCGAGCGACCGGCGGAAGCTCTCGAGCGGCACCGGCGACGTGCGGGGCGCCTCGAAGGCCCCCTTGCGCACCGGTAGTCCGGGTCGGGGATCGGCGCCACCGGCCGCCAGCCAGATGTGGCGCAGGACGATGGCGACGTCGGTCAGAGCCTGGCTGTAGGCCACCGCCGACACACCGAAGGCGGTCGAGCGATCGTCGAATCGCTCGCGCCCGGGCGGCCCGCCGACGCGCCGGTACTCCCGCCCGATGTACGGATAGAGCACCTGACCGCGACGGAAGGTCTCGGCCAGCAGATCGTCGACCCGTCCCGAGCTCTCGAAGCGCGGCAACAGGCCGTAGAACACCGGCTCGAAGCGCGGCCGGGCGCTGTCGACGTAGGCCAGAAAGTCGGCGAAGTAGCCGCTTTCCTGAGGATCCGATTGGCCGATGACGAGCGGGTTGTTGGCGTAGGAGACGTAGTACGCCGTCCTGCCGAGGTGCCGCACGATCTCGGAGAACGGTTGGTGGGTGCGGATCATGCCGATGCCGCGCTCGACCATCGCCTGGACGACCTCGTCGAGCGGCTCCCCGGCTGCCGACGGATCACGCGCCTCGTCGAGCACCCCGGCGCGGTAGTCGGCCTCCCAGCGCTCGATCTGTCGCTCCAGGTCGGGTGGCGTGATCGAGGCGGCCTCGAAGGCGATCGCCACCGACGTCTGGGGCGAGAAAGCGAGAGCCGGTCCGGCCAGGGCCGACGAGGCGGCGATACCGAGCGAGACGATCCAGGCGCGACCCATCGCGGGTGATTGTACTGCGGATCCCCGCTCGAGCGTCGGACGCTCGAGGGCTCGCGCGGCGCCAGCCCGCCGAAGGCGCACTTGAAGACCTCGCGTCCCCCCTGCTATA
>JAWVZD010000318.1:0-3886 GCA_033722395.1 Thermoanaerobaculia bacterium
CGATCGGCGACCGGGCCACGATCGGCGCCGGCAGCGTGATCTCCGGCAGTGCCCCGGCCGATGCCCTGACCGTCGCCCGGGCCCGCGCCCGGACCGTGCCCGGCTGGAAGCGGCCGACAAAGGACGCCGGATGAGCGCCCGGACGCCTTCGCGATATTCGCGCACTCGCGGCGCGGGCGGCCCCGGGAAGGACGGCTGACATGTGCGGGATCGTCGCCGCCAGCGCCGGCCGGGATGTCGTGGATATCCTCATGTCGGGCCTGCATTCCCTGGAGTACCGCGGCTACGACTCGGCCGGCATCGTGGTGGTAGCGGACGGCGTCCTGCGGACCGTCAAGGCCGAGGGCAAGCTCGAGCGGCTGCGACAAAAGCTCGAGGAGGTGTCGCTCGACGGCACCTTCGGTCTCGGCCACACGCGGTGGGCGACCCACGGCGTCCCGTCGGAGCGCAACGCCCATCCGATGGTCGACTCGCGGCAGCGTGTGGCGCTGATCCACAACGGCATCATCGAGAACTTCCTCGACATCAAGCGCCGCTTGCTGGACGAGGGCTGGAGCTTCACCTCCGACACCGACACCGAGGTGATCGCCAACCTGATCTCGTCGTTTCTCGACGACGAGTCGGCCGACCTCGTGGCGGCGGTCCGGCGGGCGGTCTCCGAGCTCGAGGGGATGTACGCCATCGCCGTGGTGTCGACGGTCGGTCCCGAAGAGGAGATCGTCGTCAGCCGTCACGGGCCGCCGCTGGTGATCGGTCTGGGCGAGGGCGAGCAGTTCCTCGCCTCCGATCCGACGGCGCTCCTGGCCCATACCAAGCGGGTCGTCTTCCTGGACGACGGCGAGGTGGCGCGCATCCGGGCCGGGAGTGTCGAGCTCTGGAACGCCGCCGGCGAGTCGATCGAGCGGCAGGCCGAGATCCTCGACTGGGATCCGGTGCAGGCCGAAAAGGGCGGCTACCGCCATTTCATGCTCAAAGAGATCCACGAGCAGCCGCAGGCGGTGCAGGACACCTTCGCCGGGCGAGTCGACTTCGAGGAGCGTCGAGTCGGCTTCGATTCGATGCGCCTCGCCGACGAGGTCGTCGAGCGGCTCGAGCGCATCCAGATCCTCGCCTGCGGCACCTCGTGGCACGCCGGACTGGTGGGGAAGTTCGTGCTCGAGGAGCTGACCGGGATCCCGGTGGAGGTCGACTACGGCTCGGAGTATCGCTACCGCGACCCGATCGTCGGTCCGGAGACTCTGGCGTTGGGGATCTCGCAGTCCGGCGAGACGGCCGACACCGTGTCCGCGATCCGCGCCGCGCGTGACGAAGGGGCGCCGGTGGTTTCGATCTGCAACGTCCTCGGCAGTCAGATCACCCGCCTCTCCGACGGCGTCATCTACACCCACGCCGGGCCGGAGATCGGCGTCGCCTCGACCAAGGCGTTCACGACCCAACTGGTGGCGATCTATCTCCTGGCGCTCTGGCTCCGCCAGCAGTCGGGCCGGCCGGTCGAGCGGGGACTGCTCGATCAGCTCGCCCATCTGCCGGCCGCGGTCGACCAGGCGGTGCGCAGCGAGGAGCGCTGCGAGTCTCTGGCGCGGGAGTACTTCCGCGCCGAGAACTTCCTCTATCTCGGCCGGGGGCTCAACTACCCGATCGCTCTCGAAGGGGCGCTCAAGCTCAAGGAGATCTCCTACATCCACGCCGAGGGCTATCCGGCGGGCGAGATGAAGCACGGGCCGATCGCCCTGATCGACCCCGACCTGCCGGTGGTCGCCGTCGCCACCGGCGAGCGCGTCTACGACAAGGTGGTCAGCAACATGCAGGAGGTGAAGGCGCGAGACGGCGTGGTCATCGCGCTCACCGATCGTGATCCGGAGGATCTCGAGGGCGTCGCCGACGAGGTGCTCTCGGTGCCGCGCGTCTCCGAGCTGCTGCAGCCGATCGTCAACGTCGTACCGCTGCAGCTGCTGGCCTACTTCATCGGCGTGCGGCGCGGCTGCGACGTCGATCAGCCGCGGAATCTGGCCAAGAGCGTGACGGTGGAGTAGGCAGCCCAGGCGCTTTCCCAGCACCTTGCACCCTTGGTTCGCTTGCGCGAAACTCGCCCCGATGACCGATCCCGCCCCCGACCCCTTTCGCCAGGAGCTCAACGAAGAGCAGTACGCCGCGGTCACCCACGGCGAAGGGCCGCAGCTCGTTCTGGCGGGCGCCGGCACGGGGAAGACGCGAGTGATCACCTACCGGGTGGCCTGGCTGGTGCACCGGCAGGGCATCGATCCGCACTCGGTGGTGGCGGTGACGTTCACCAACAAGGCGGCCGGGGAGATGCGCCAGCGGGTCGAGAGCCTGCTCGGGATGCATCCGCTGACCTCTTTCGTCGGCACCTTCCACCGGCTGGCGCTCGATCTCCTGCGGCGCTACGGTGAGCGGGTCGGCGTCAAGCGCGGCTTCTCGATCTTCGATCGCGACGACCAGATCGCTCTGGTCAAGAAGGCGCTCGAGGCGGAGGAGCTCTCCGAGGCGTCGTTTCCTCCCAAGCCGGTGCTGTCGGCGATCTCGACCGCCAAGAACGACCTCGTGGACGTGGCGGCGTACGAGGAGCAGGCGGCCGGCTTCTTCCAGCAGCGCGTCGCCCGGGTCTACCGTCGCTATCAGAGCCTGATGGTCAAGGCCGGCGGCGTCGACTTCGACGACATGCTGTTTCACGCCGTCCGACTGCTGTCCGACCACGACGACGTTCGCCAGCGCCTGCGCGCCCACGTCGAGCACCTGCTGGTCGACGAGTTCCAGGACACCAACCGCGCCCAGCTCCGGCTGGTGCTGGAGCTCGGTGGGGCGGACGGCAACGTCACCGCGGTGGGCGACGAGGACCAGGGGATCTATCGGTGGCGTGGCGCCGATCTCGACAATATCCTCAAGTTCGAGCAGAGCTTCCCCGGCGCCACGATCCGCAAGCTGGAGCGCAACTATCGCTCGACGCAGACGATCCTGGCAGCGGCCGGGGCGGTGGTGGCGAACAACGTCCGTCGGCGGGGCAAGAGCTTGTGGACCGAGGGCGACGCGGGCGACTCGATCGAGCTCTACAAAGCGCGCGACGAAAAAGACGAAGCGCGCTGGGTGGTGAACACCCTACAAGGCTTGCGCGGCGACTATTCGCTCTCCGAGATGGCGATCCTGGTACGCACCAACGCCCAGACCCGGGTGCTCGAAGAGGAGCTGCTGCGGCAGCGACTGCCGTACGTCCTGGTGGCGGGGATGCGCTTCTACGAGCGCGCCGAGATCAAGGACGTGGTCGCCTATCTGCGGGTGCTGCGGAATCCGCGCGACAACTTCTCGCTCCTGAGGATCCTCAACACGCCGCCGCGCGGCATCGGCAAGGGGACCCAGGCGTTGCTCGAGGAGGAGGCGGCCTCGGCCGGCGTGCCGCTGTGGGAGATCCTGCGGCAGGAGGACCTAGGGGCCTTTCCGACCCGCGCGGAGAGGGCTCTGAGCGCCTTTCGCGATCTCGTCCGGGGGCTGCGCTCCGAGATGGAGCAGCTGTCGCTGCCGGAGCTCATCGAGCACATGATCGAGGTCACCGGCTATGCCGACCTCTACCGCAAGGAGGACGCCGAGTCGCAGGCCAAGCTGGAGAACCTGCGCGAGTTCCTGTCGGCGGTGCAGGAGTTCGTCGAAGAGCAGGAGAGCCGAGGGGATCTCGAGGAGGGGTCGGACGACGGGTGGCGGCTCGTCCTCCACCAGTGTCCGTTCCAGGATCTCAGCGCCGAGCATCCGGCCGTCTGCGGCACGTTCTTCTCGACCCTGATCGAGGCGCGGGCCGGGGGCCAGGCGCCGGATCACGTCCCGATCCGGGACGGGTTCCGGTGCTGCGCGCTGGAAGGGTCCGCGGAACCGTAGAGTC
>JAWVZD010000319.1:0-3861 GCA_033722395.1 Thermoanaerobaculia bacterium
CCGCACTGGCAGCAGCAGATGACACCGCGATCGGTCTACCGCACCATCCGCGACGGCGTGCCCCGCTCGCCGATGGCCGGATGGGCGATCCTCTCGGAAGAGCAGATCTGGGCACTCGTCGCCTACATCGGCAGCCTCGGAGAGGAGGACCGATGAAGCCCTCCGGACGCCGCATCTCGATCCGTGGCACGGTGCAAGGTGTCGGATTCCGGCCGTGGATCTTCCGCCTGGCGCACGAGGTGGGCGTCGGCGGCTCGGTCCGCAACGACCCCGAGGGCGTGACGATCGACGCCTACGGCCCGGAAGCGGCGGTCGCGGCGTTCCTCGACCGGCTCGCTCACGGCGCGCCGCCCGCCGCCGAGATCCGCTCGCTCGACGCCTCGCCCCTCGCTGGGTCGATCGACTCCGAGGCACCGGACCCGTCACGGATGACGGACTTCCGGATCGAACCGAGCACGGCCGGATCCGAGCGGCACGTCTCGATCCCTCCCGATCTGGCCACCTGTCACGACTGCCTGTCCGAGGTCGCCGACCCGCAGGATCGACGCTATCTCTACCCGTTCACCAACTGCACCAACTGCGGGCCGCGCTTCACCATCGTCACCGACATGCCGTACGACCGCCCGGCGACCACCATGGCGGGATTCACGATGTGTCGGCGCTGCCGCGCCGAGTACGACGACCCCCTCGATCGACGCTTCCATGCCCAGCCCAACGCCTGCCCGGAGTGCGGACCGCGGCTCGAGCTGCTCGATCCGTCCAGCCACCGCACCGCCCGCGACGGCGAGGCCCTGATCGCCGCCGCGATGGCCGTCCGACGCCACCAGATCGTCGCCGTCAAGGGCCTCGGGGGCTTCCAGCTGCTCGTGCTGGCCACCAGCGCCGCAGCCGTCGAGCGCCTGCGCCGGCTGAAGCACCGCTGGGAGAAGCCGCTCGCCGTGATGGTGCGCTCGCGGAGCGCGGCCCGACGCCTCTGCCATCTGACCGACGAGGAGGCGGCGCTCCTCGCCTCGCCCGCGGCACCGATCGTTCTGCTACCCCGCCGACCCGGCCTGGGCGTCACCCCCGCGGTCGCCCCGCGCAACCCCCGCCTCGGCCTGATGCTGCCGCCGACGCCGCTCCATCATCTGCTGGTCTACCTGATCCAAGATCCCGTCGTCGCCACCAGCGGCAACCTGAGCGACGAACCGATCGCGATCGACGACGCCGAGGCGCTCGAGCGCCTGGGTGGAATCGCCGACATGTTCCTGGTCCACGACCGGCCGATCGCGCGCCACGCCGACGACAGCGTCATGGTGTCGGTACGCGGTCTGCCGCAGCCGCTGCGGCGCGCCCGCGGCTACGCGCCGCGACCGATCGTCGTGCCGTACCGGCTGCCGACTCTCCTCGCGGTCGGCGGTCACATGAAGAACACCGTCGCCCTCGGCCGCGAGCGCGAGGTCGTCATGAGCCAGCACATCGGCGACATGGAGACGCCACAGGCGCGGGAGGCCTTCCGGCGGGTGGTCGCCGACCTGCTGACCATGCTCGACGCCCACCCGGAGGCGATCGTGCACGATCTCCATCCCGACTATCCGACCCACCTCTGGGCCGAGCGCGCGGTCGCGAACGCCCGGGCCGACGGCGCCCTGGCGCGCCTCGCGGGGCTCCCCCTGGTCGGGGTGCAACACCACCACGCGCATCTCGCCGCCTGCCTGCTCGACGCCGCCGGACCCGACGCGGAGAGCTCGGAAGGTCTGCTCCCGCGGCACCCGCCTCTCGGCATCGTCTGGGACGGCACCGGCTACGGGCCCGACGGCACGATCTGGGGCGGCGAGGCGCTCGTCGGTGACGCCGCCTCCTTCCGCAGACTCGCCCGGCTGCGCCCCTTCCGTTTGCCGGGCGGCGAGGCGGCGGTGCGCCAGCCGCGCCGCACGGCACTCTCCGTGCTGATCGAGACCTTCGGCATCGAAGTCCTCGCGAGCGGTGACCTGCCGCCCTTGCTCGATCTCTCGGACTCCCGACGCCGCTTGATCGGGCGGATGGTCGAGGGCGGGCTCGGATCGCCCCTGACCTCGAGTATGGGGCGTCTGTTCGACGCCGTTGCCTCGATCCTCGGCCTCTACCAGAGGGTCTCCTTCGAGGGCCAGGCGGCGGTGGCGCTCGAATACGCCGCGACACCGGAGGAGCAGGGCGCCTACCCGATCGAGCTGCACGAGACCAGCGCTCGCGAGCGCGCCGCGAGCCCCTGGGCCCCCGAGGTCGAGATCGACTGGCGACCGACCATCGCCGCGCTGGTCGACGAGATGCGCGGCCGCGTGCGGCGCGAGGTGCTGGCGCGGCGGTTCCACGACACCCTGGTCGGCGCCGTCCTCGCGCTGGCGCGCCGGGCCGGCTCCTCCGGGCCGGGGCGGCCGCGGGTGGCGCTCACCGGCGGCTGCTTCCAGAACGTCCTCTTGACCACCCTGGCGGCCGATCTCCTGGAGGAGCACGGCTTCGAGGTCTTGCTCCACCGCCAGGTGCCGGCCAACGACGGCGGTCTCGCCCTGGGCCAGATCGCGGTCGCCGCCGCCCGCACGGCGAGCCCCGGACGATCCGACGCGCCGCCCCAGAAACCCGCACCCGAGGAGGTCCCCCCATGTGTCTAGGAGTTCCCGGCAAAGTGCTGTCGATCGAGCCCGATGCCCTCGGCGTGCCGATGGGCAAGGTCTCGTTCGCCGGCATCACCAAGGAGGTCTGCCTCGGCTACACCCCCGAGGCCGAGGTGGGCGACTACGTCGTCGTCCACGTCGGCTTCGCTATCAGCCGAATCGACGAAGAGGAGGCGGCCGAGGTCTTCCGCTTTCTCGAGGAGATGGACGAGCTCGGCGAGCTCGACATTCCGCAGCCCGCCGGGCGTGCCGGCGATCCCGAGCCGTCCGGGGGGAGACCGTCGTGAAGTACGTCGACGAGTACCGCGACGAGGCCGGGGCGCGGCGGTTCGTGCGCGCCATCGCCGAGCTCGTGACCCGGCCGTGGACGCTGATGGAGATCTGCGGCGGCCAGACCCACACCCTGATCAAGGCCGGCGTCGACCGGCTGCTGCCGCCGGAGATCTCGCTGGTCCATGGCCCGGGCTGTCCGGTCTGCGTCACCCCGCTCGAGATGATCGACCGGGCCATCGCGGTGGCCCGGCTGCCGCAGGTGATCTTCACCACCTTCGGCGACATGCTGCGGGTGCCCGGCTCCGAGGCCGACCTGCTGTCGGTCAAGGCCGAGGGAGGCGACGTCCGGATGGTCTACTCGCCGCTCGACGCGGTCCGTCTCGCCGAGCAGAACCCGGATCGCGAGGTGGTCTTCTTCGCCGTCGGCTTCGAGACCACGGCACCCGCCAACGCCATGGCCGCCTGGCGGGCCCATCAGGCGGGGATCCCCAACTTCTCGGTGCTCTGCTCGCACGTCCTGGTGCCGCCGGCCATGCGGGCGATCCTCTCGGCGCCCGACAACCGGGTGGAGGGCTTCCTGGCCGCCGGCCACGTCTGCACGGTGATGGGCTACTGGGAGTACGAGCCGCTGGCCGAGGAGTTCGAGATCCCGATCGTCGTGACCGGGTTCGAGCCCCTCGATCTGCTGCACGGCACCTATCTGACCGTCAAGGCTCTCGAAGAGGGTCGCTGGGGCGTCGAGAACCAGTACAGCCGCTCGGTGGTGCGCCAAGGCAACCGCCCGGCGCAGGACCTCCTGGCGCGGGTCTTCGACGTTTGCGACCGGCCGTGGCGAGGGATCGGGGAGATCCCGGCGAGCGGCTACCGGCTGCGCGACGAGCTCGGCCACCTCGACGCCGAGCGGCGCTTCGACCTGGGCGGCATCACCGCGACCGAGTCGCCCGACTGCATCGCCGGC
>JAWVZD010000320.1:0-3855 GCA_033722395.1 Thermoanaerobaculia bacterium
CAGGCCTTCTCGAACTCAGCTTGGATCGAGCCGGTGGGTCGCCGGATGACCGACCTCGGCGTAGTCCTCAAGCGCGTCGACGAGCCCGACGAGCTGCGCCGCATGATCAAGGGCCGCTTCGAGCTCGTGACGATCGGGCGGGCGACCATAGAATGAAAGGCGATCTATGAGCTCTTCCGAACACCTGTCCTACAGTCAGAGAGCAGATGCCTGGGAGACGATCGATCCCGAGCGCTACGACGGCTTCACCGCTACCCTCGGATTCTCCGAGGCGGCGCGGGACGCACTCGATCTGGTCGGAGCGTCGAGCGGCGATCGAATCCTCGACCTCGGCTGCGGTACCGGAATCGTCAGCCTCGAGGCGGCGCGGCGCGGCTGTGAGGTGGTGGCGATCGACCGATCGCGGACGATGCTCGACTCGGCTAGCGAGCGGATCGAGCGAGCCGGCATGGGCGCGGTGGTGCAATTCGAGCAGATGGACGCGCAGGAACTCGACTTCGCCGACGCCGAGTTCGACCACGTCGTTTCGAGCATGGTCCAGGCGTTCGTCCCGGATCCTGCAAGATCGCTGGGTGAGGCCACCCGAGTCACTCGACCGGGTGGCGGCATTGCTTTCACAGCGGCAGGGCCTCCCGACTCGATCGCCAGCTTCGGCCTTGCCCACCAGGCGATGCAAGAAGTCGTGCCGGAACACCTGGCGAAGGTTGCCGGACAGATGCCCCAGTGGGCGGCCTTCGCCGACCCCTGGGAGATGATTCGTGTTCTGACGGGATGCGGGCTGGAGCGAATCGAGGCCCGTTCGGTGCTGGCCTGGGCCGAGATCCCTTCGTCGGACTACCTGCCTCGGGTCATCCCGAATGCCTCGCCCGGAAACCGGGAGGTGCTGGGGAATCTGACTGAGGAGCAAGTGGAGCGAGTCTTCGCGGTCGTGCAACGAATCGTCGAGGAGAGATTCGGCGACGAGCCGATCGTCCTCGAGGCTGGCTACAACGTGGCGGGCGGGTATAGGGTGCTGGAAGGAGACCCCAAAGGGTCGTCTTCTTCCGCGGTGTCTTCTACGACCGACTCTCCGGAGTAAACGCCCCGAAGGAGGATCCGTGCGCTCGCTCGAGACCTTCCTCAAGCTCCTCTTCTTGGTCGTCCTGCTCAACCTGGTGCGCTATTTCGTCGGCGGGCCGATCGAAGGGATGACCATCATGGAGCCGATGCACCGGGTGATGCCGCGCTTCCCGGAGGTATTCGACACCGCCTTCACGCGCACCGACTTCGCCATCTCGCTCTTCTACAACTTCATGCTCTGGTTCACGGTGGAGTTGGTCTTTCATCTCCTCCACCCGCGGCTCCGCGGACCGCTGTGGGTCCGGAGCCTGAAGAGCTACGGACTGATGCTGCTCTTCTTCTGCTCGCTCGCCGCCGTCTACATGAACCACTACACGGCCGAGGTGAAGAGCTTCTACCTCTGGAGCATGGTCGACGCGCTGATCCTCTTCCCGCTCCTGGCGCTGGCCAACGCGCTGCTCTATCCGCTCTTCTTCCGCCCGCCGCGTGAGGGCAACCCGGCCTCGTCGACGCCGTAGAGACCCCCGAG
The DNA here is from genome assembly GCA_033722395.1 of Thermoanaerobaculia bacterium. Taxonomy (GTDB): domain Bacteria; phylum Acidobacteriota; class Thermoanaerobaculia; order Multivoradales; family JAHEKO01; genus JAWVZD01. The sequence goes on from JAWVZD010000320.1 coordinate 1,589, forward strand.
GAGGCACCATGAGCGATCTGAAGACCCGGCCGACCGAGGAGAGCGCCGAGGAGTACCTGGCGTCGATCGAAGACGAGGAGCGTCGCCGCGACTGCCGAGCGCTGGCCGACATGATGCGCGAGATCACCGGCGCCGAGCCGGTGCTGTGGGGTCCGAGCATCGTCGGCTTCGGGCGCTACCATTACGTCTACGACAGCGGCCGCGAGGGCGATTGGTTCCTGACCGGCTTCGCCGACCGCAAGCGGGCCCTCACTATCTACGTCATGGCGGGCTTCGAGCGCTCCGAGGAGCTGCTCGAGCGCCTGGGCGAGCACAAGACCGGCAAGTCGTGCCTCTACGTCAAGCGCCTGGCCGACGTCGACCTCGAGGTGCTCGAGGAGCTCGTCACCGCCTCGGTCGAGCACCTGCGCACCAAGTACCCGACCGAGGCCGGCGAGGCGCCGCCGTCGCCCTCCTGAGTCCCGGCCCCTACTCCTCGACCTCTCGCAGCGCCTCCCGTGCCGCCTCCAAGTGCTCGGCCGGAACCATCACCGCCGCCGCCATGCCGCGCTTGGCGAACGGGCCGATCATCCGGCCGACCGGGAAGAGGCTCATCGCCTCCTCGCCCTGGACGAAGAACGGGATCTCGGCGCTCTGCAGCAGCGATTTGACGATCGGCAGCAGCGCCGGATCCCAGACCTCGTAGACGACGATCATCTCGCCCTGACGCTCCGTCCCCATCGCTTCATACTAGTCCCTGGGGAGCCCTGCGGTCAGGGGAGCCCGAGCCACTCGGGCAGCTCGGCCACGGAGCCGAGACAGGCGAGCGGCGTACGACGGCGAAGCGTCGCCTCGGTCTGGGCGCCACTCGACACGGCCACGACGGGAACGCCGGCGTTTCTCGCCATGTCGAGATCGTGTACCGAGTCGCCCACCATCAGCGCCTCGTTCGGGCGCACGCCGAGTTCCTCGAGGATCTCGAGCAACATGTCGGGATGCGGCTTGGGGCGGCTCTCGTTCGGCGTACGGCTGGCGTGGAAGAGGTCGGCCACCCCGGTGCGCTCGAGGTCACTGGTCAGACCGCGCCGGCTCTTGGCGGTCGCCACGGCGAGGAGCGCGCCGCTCGCGGCGAGCCGATCGACCGCTCGGCGTGCTCCGGCGATGAGCTGGCCGCGGGCGTGGAAGTCGGCGAACCAGAGGCGACTGTAGGTCTCGACGATCCGCCGGCGGATCGTTTCGTCCCCTTCCGGCGCCAGGGCGTCGACCGACTCGTCGAGGCCGCGCCCGATGAGCGCCAGGATCTCGTCGCGTGGCAGCGACGGCAGACCGAGTTCGTCGAGCATGGCGTAGGTGCAGTCGACGATGGCGCCGATCGAGTCGATCAGCGTGCCGTCCCAATCGAAGACCACCAAGCGGTAGGCGCCGAGGTCGGCCGACCGGCTCATGGCTCCATCGGCGAGTAGACCAGATCTCCCACCACCGAGTCCTGCGGTCGGGGGCTCACGCCCGGCGTGCGCCGTGTCACCAGGCGACCTTCGAGCCGCGACTGGGGCGCCAGCACGACACCCGGCCCGAGGATCGAATCGCGCACCACCGAGCCGCGACCGGCGCGCGCCTTGGCCATCAAGAGACTGCGCTCGACGCGGGCGGCCGGCGCCACCGCCGACCCCGCCTCCATCACCGTCGAGCGCACCCGGGCGCGCGCCCCGACGCGCGTACCCTCGCCGCGCCAGGAGAGACCGATCCGTCCGGCGACGAACGAGAAGCGCGCCTCGTCCAACACTCCCTCGAGGTAGCGCGCCGGCGTGCCCAGATCGTGCCAGCGCCGCCGCGTGAAGACCGCCCGGATGTCGGCGCCGCGCGCGATGAGCGGCTCGTAGAGATCGCGCACCACGTCGGACGGCCGTACCTCCAGACCGGCGAGGAGGGCGGCCGAGACGACGTGCAGGCCGGCGAAGACCCCGCGGCGCGCGGTCCCCTCCGGCTCACCACCGCGGAAGCCCAGGATCCGGCCCTTCGAGTCGACCGTCACGCCGCCGCCGAACTCTCCGGCGTCGGCGCGCGACGCGAGCAGAAGAGTGGCGTCGGCGGAGGCTTTGCGGTGCGCCGCGACCACGGAGCGGAGCGGCCATTGGCAGAGGCTGTCGCCGTTGACCCGCCGGAACGGAGCGCTCTCCCCGAGGACGCCCGCCGCCGCGGCGAGCGGGCCGAGCGTGCCGAGGAGCTCCTCCTCGAAAGCGTACTCGAGACGCATCCCACCGACCCGCCGACCGAGTCGCTCCGGGATC
>JAWVZD010000321.1:0-3838 GCA_033722395.1 Thermoanaerobaculia bacterium
CGGGCCGGTAGACGTGGTCGCGGTGCAGCCGGCCGCGCAGATACCCGAGCGCACCGACGCCGGCCAGCGCCAAGAGGGAGGGAGTGGCCAGCCTGCGAAGGGTGCCTGGACTCGACGAAGTGCTCATGCCCTCTTCAACACTCATGCCCTCAACATCAACAGAACGTCGCGGCCGTCGCCGAAATTTCGTCGACGACACCACCCGGATCAGAACGGACCGCCCATCTCGGTGACGGTCGGACGCGTCTTGCGGGCCACGGCGAGGCCGCCGCCGATCGGCAGAACGCTGCAGTCGAGCTGCGGGTGCATCACCAGATATCCCGCCACCGCTCGTGCCCGATCGCTCGCCTCACCATCCCTCGCCTCGGACCGCTCCGCCTCGTCCGTCGAGTCCGGCGCCGGTAGCAGGTTCTCCACGGTGAGCAGGCCCCCGACCTCGAGCTGCGGTAGCAGTCGATCGACCAGTCGGCGGGCCACCTCTGCAGCCACCGCCAGGTGGAGCAGATCGAACCGCCCCTCCAGCCGGCCGCTCAGGTCGAGGAGCTCGCCGCTCGCCAGCCGCACCCGCTCGGCGACGCCGGCGCGCTCGAGAAAGGCACCGACTCGGTCGAAATGCCGCTCGTCGCGGTCGATCGACACCACCTCCGCCTCGGCGGCGCCGCGCGCCAGGCAGACGGTGACGAACCCGAGGCCGGTGCCCACCTCGAGCACCCGGCGCACGGCGCGTTCCCCGGCCAGGGTCTGGAGCAGACGTCCGACCTCGAGCGAGGGTACGCGGTCGAGTCGCTCGGGGGATTCCTCCAGGATGGCTCGGAGCAGCTCGTCGGCCGGCCGCCGCCGGGCCAACAACGCCGCGTCATCTGTCAGTCGATTCCACTGCACGACTTCATTCTCTCTCCGTCGGCCGGTCAGCGCGATGCTGCGGTAGTATTGCCCGAACGACGCAACCGTCGACGCTACCCGTCGACAGCCCGACTCACGCAGCCAGGGACCGCCGATGATCCGACACCGTATCGCATTCTCCTCGATCGTCGTCGCGCTCGCAGTATCGATCTCGATCGGGGCGCCGGCCACCGCTCAAGAGGCCGAGGAGACGGCCGGACTCGTGCTCGAAGGTCTCACCGTCGAACCGGAGTCCCCCGCCGCCGACACTCTCTGCAGACTGCGGGTCACCATCCGCAACGACGGCTCGGAGGTCGCCTCCCAGCTCGGGTTCACCGTGCGGGTGAACGACACCGAGCTACCCGTCTACCGCAACCAGCTCTTCATGTACCCGATCGGCCCGGGCGAGACCGTCGAGGTGCCGCTCTACAACTTCTGGAGCACCGAGACTTCGCGCCCCGCCCCGAGCGACGGGAAGCTCCGCATCGAGGTCACGCTCGACGAGGCGCAGTGGATGGAGATCGAGATGGAGGAGGAGGTCGAGGTGTGGACGCCGCTCGGAGCGGTCGGCGGGCTGCCGGTCGAGACGAGTCGAACCCTGACGATGGCCTCGTCGTAGCCGTAGCCGAGCGCGCATCAGTACCGGCCGTTGGCACTCCAGGCAAGCCCCTCGAGCAGGACCGAGCGGCGCTCCAAGCTGCCATTCAGGAAGAGCTCGAAGTTCGGGCGGAGCACGATCTCGCATTCCGAGACGGTCTCGTCATCGGAGCGGCCGACCGGCACCTCGACCTGGTGCCACCCCGATCCCGTCAGGAGGAGCTCCGCGCCAGCGCAGGCGCTCTCGATCGATACCGCCGGTTCGTTGGCACCCTCCTCCAGCATGAGGCGTGACAGCCCCACCTCGGCGGTGGGTACGAGCAGCTCCATCCAGACCGCGCGCACCTCCTTCGCCCGCGTGATCCAGATCGAGCCTTCGCCGATCAGCCAGCGGCGACCGAGCACCTGACGGTCGAGGCCACTCTCGATCGGGCGCCACGAATCCGAGAAGCGGAAGACCGGCGAAACGCTCGGCGGCGAGACCTCGATCGACGCCACGCGGTACTCGTGTCGATCGACCTCCGCGCCCTCGACCGCCAGCGGCCAGCGGTGACCGTCGATCGAGTAAAGACCGACGGTGAGGCCGTAGGTGCCCGCTTTGAGCGGCGGGCCGAGCGCCGATTGGTGTATCTCGACGAAGTACTCGACCTCCTCCCCCACCGACCACGCCACCGGAAACTGGTGATCGTAGGTGCGCAGCACGTCGCCGGGCGAATCGATCAGATGAACGAAGACCCGCGGATCGCCCTCTAAGGTCGTCGTACCGGCTCGATCGCCCTCCAGCGGCGCCAAGAGGCGCCACGACAGGCGGAGGCGTCGCACCTCTGAATACCCGAGATCCAGCTCGGGGGGGTCGATGGTGAGCTCGGCGACGGGAGGTTCCTCGGTGCCGCACGCCACGAGTCCGAACGCCACGCTCAGAGCCAACAGAATTCGCATTCGCATCATCTAGGGACGTTCACCGATGACTTCCTCTCGACGACCGGGCTACGGCGCGACCCGGAACGGCTCTTCGGCTCGGTGGAGACCACGGCGAGTTTAACAACAACGGCTTCCGTAGCGTGAGGACTGCTAAAATCGACCCGATCTGCAGGTACGTCTGCTACGAGCACTCGAGCGCGACCCGCACGGTCCCCCGGAACTCTCGAATGACGGCTCAAGTACTGATCCTCCTCGGGATCATTCTCTTCACCATCATCGCGTTCGCGCGCGAGTGGATGCCGATCGACATGGTGGCCCTCACCAGTCTCGGCCTCCTGCTGCTGTTCGGCATCCTGACGCCGGAGGAAGCGATCTCCGGCTTCTCGAACCCGGCGGTCATCACTGTGATGATGATGTTCATCCTGAGCGAGGCGCTGGTCCACAGCGGGCTCGTGACCCGGATCGGCTACCGCATCAGCAACCTGACCGGCTCGTCGCAGTTCTCCGCCTCGGTGCTCCTGCTGGTCGTGGTCGGGGTCCTGTCGGCCTTCATCAACAACACCGCGGCGGTGACGGTTTTCCTGCCGATCTCGATCCACCTCGCCAGCCACTTCAAGTTCAGCCCCTCGAAGATCTTGCTGCCGCTCTCCTACACCGCGATCTTCGGCGGTACCTGCACCCTGATCGGCACCTCCACCAATCTCCTGGTGAGCTCGCTGGCGGCCGAGGCCGGTCAACCGGCTTTCTCGATGTTCGAGTTCTTCTACTTGGGCGGGATCCTCTTCGCCATCGGCCTGGTCTACAACATCCTGGTGCCGATGAAGTACCTGGCGCCGCGCAGTATCCTGGCCAGCCTGACCAGCAAGTACCACCTGAGCGACTACCTGACCGAGCTCAAGGTGCCGTTGGGGTCGAAGCTGATCGGCCGCACGGTGATCGACGAGCAGGTGAGCGAGCGCCACCAGCTGACCGTGCTCGAGATCCTCCGCGGCGAGCTCAAGATCTCGCTCGACATCCGCAACACCCAGATCAAGGCACACGACATCCTGATGGTGCAGGGCGCGATGGAGGACATCCTGTCGTGCAAGGAGCGCTTCGGCCTCCTGCTACTGACCGACGTCAAGCTCGACGACTCGGTGCTCACGGACGAGAATACCGTCCTCGCCGAGGTCCAGCTCGCCCCGTCGAGCGCCCTGGTCGGCTCGACCTTGAAGGAGCTCGACTTCCGGCGGCGCTTCGGCTGCTTCGTTCTCGCCCTCGGACGACCGCGGGAGCAGATTCGCCAGAAGCTCGCCCGCATCCCGCTCAGGCACTGGGACACGCTGCTGGTCTTCGGACAGCGGGCGCGGGTCGAGGCGCTCTACCAGCAGGAGGACTTCCTGCCCCTGGGCGAGCTCGCCCTGCGGATCCGCCTGACCCGGAAGTGGTGGATCAGCGC
>JAWVZD010000322.1:0-3823 GCA_033722395.1 Thermoanaerobaculia bacterium
ATCGGCCGGAAGTTGATGTAGAGGTCGAGGCCGAACCGGATGCCGAGCAGGATGTCGGCCGCGTGCCGCATGTCGGGGATGCGAGGATCGCCGTAGGCGCCGATGAAGATCGCCGCGTAGTCGTCGCGCAGCTCGTCGAGCGCCCCCTCGGGCAGGGTCTCGCCCGTCTCCAAGTAGTGATCGGCGCTCCAGGGCTTCTCGTCGAGCTCGATCGGCAGCTGCCAACGCTCCCGCACCACCCGGAGGATCTTCACCACCTCGGCGGTGACGTCCTTGCCGATGCCGTCACCGGGCAGGACGGCGATGCGCTGCGGACGCCGGTCGCGTGGGTGCGTCTCGTTCATGCGCTCATCGTATCAAGAGCCGTCCACCGCCGGTGGCGGCACCAGGCTCCCCAGGTAGGCCGCGAACAGCACCAGCGACCAGGCCAGAACGAGCGCGAAGAGGGCCACCATCGCCCCCAGGCGGACGGTGCGGACGAGGTACGGATCGACCTCGGTGCCGGGACGCGACACCGCCACGACCAGGATCGAGGCCAGCGCCAGAGCCGGCCCCAGCCAGATCATCATCTCGAGCCAGACGGCGCCGAGATCGGACGTGCTTCCGGCGGCGATCCCGTCGGCCAGCCCGATGGCGCGCAGAACGCCGGCGAGTGCCCAGCCGGCGAGCGTGAAGCTCGCGATGGTCGACCAGCGACTCATTCTCGACACCGATTATCCCCTACCCCGGGTAACCCTTGACCGGTCGCCGGCCGGCGGCGACGGTGTAGGCTTCCGCCGTCGTGACCCGTCGCGCCCTCTTTCGCTCGCTCCACCTGGTCTGGGCCGTGCCCGGGGTCACCGTGCCGATCCTCCTGGCGGCGGCCGACGGCGGTCACCCACCGCCGATCGCCTACCTGCCGCTGGCTCTCCTCGTCTGGCTCGCCGGCCACGCCGTCCTGGCCCTGGCGCAGCACCTCGTCGAGCGCGGCGTCGAGGAGGTCCGAGCGGCCGGAGGTGGCGCCCCCGCCTGGCCGTGGTCCGTGGTGCTGATCCTGGTGGTCTCGGGCCTGGCGAGCGCGCTCGCGCTCTTGATCGTCGGGCGCTATCTCTTCGAGCCCGACGCCGTCGGCACCCCCCAGCTCCTGATGCTCGCCTGGATGGCACTCCACGTACCGTGCTTCGTCGGAGTGGCGCTGCGCCGCGGCTGGGCGCGCTGGTACGCCGCCGGGACGGCGCTCACCTGGCCTCTACTGGCCCTCTACGGGATCGCCGAGACTCTCCGGCGCGGCAGCCCGGTCGAGGCCTGGGAGTGGTCGGTGGCGGTGGTCGTCTTCGCCGGCTTCGCGACTCTCGCCTGGCTTCTCGCTCTGGGAGCCGGCAGCCGGCGCTACTTCCGGTCCTCGCCGGCGAGTCGCCGCTCGCGGTAGGGGATCCGCAGAACCGGTCGACCAATCCGGCCGGGGCCTCAGAAGAGGCCGCCGTCGAGCTCGCGTCGCTTCTGCGCGTAGAGGTCGACCACCCGCTGCCGCTCCGTCTCCAGTCGACCCCTCTCGAGCTCGTCCGCCTTCGACAGGCGGTCGTCGATCTCGCGCAACCGCTCCGCCCGCTCTCGCTCGAGAGCACGGCGAGCCCGGCGCTTACCGGGCGCCCAGAAACGTGGCAATCGATCCATCCGACGCCCCTTTCTACCCGCCCCCCACCAACCGACAGAGATGTCCGGTGAGGATGGCGAGGTAGTTGCCCATAGCGTAGCCCAGCAGAGCCATCAGGATCGAAGCCGGGACCAGGGATTCCCGGTGGTGGGCCGCCACCACGGGAGCCGAGGCGGCGCCGCCGACGTTGGCGGCCGAGGCGATGGCAGCGCTGTGGACGTCGACCCGGAAGAGCCAGGCGCCGGCGAGGCAGAAGAGGCCGTGCACCCCGATCCAGATGAAGGCGCCGGCGAGAAAGGCGGGCGCCTGGGTGAGGCCCTCGAGCGAAGCGACGGCCCCCATCCGGGCGACGAAGACGTAGAGCACCCCCATCGCCAGGTCGTGCGAGCCGGGCAGCTCCTTGGCCTTGGTGAAGGACAACGCGATGCCGATGGTGGTGACCAGCAGCACCACCCAGGTCGAGGTCGAGATCACCACCTCGCCGCCGAGCGAGATCTCGGGCAGCTGCGGCGCCAGCCACTGGGCGAACCAGGTGGCGCCGAAGCCGATCGCCAGCAGATAGAGCACCTGCCGGGTATCGGGCGACACCTCCTCCTCGATCTCGGCCGCGGCCGCCTCCTCCATGCGGACCAGCCGATCCTCGGAGACCCGGGTCCATCGGTTGAAGCGGTCGGCGAACGACTTCGAGGCCAGGAGCAGCGGCAGCCAGACGACGTAGACCGCCGAGTCGGCGAGCACCGCCAGGCCGAACTGGTCCGGCGGCGTGCCCAGCGCCGCGGCCGCGGCGGCCAGGTTGCCCGTGCCCCCGATCCAGCTCCCGGCGAGCGCTCCGAAGCCGGTCCAGGCGTTCTCCTCCAGCCACCAGTGGACGGCGAAGTAGCCCACCGGCGCCCCCAAAACGATCCCCGCCGTCCCCAAGAGCATGACCGCGATGCCGCGCCCCATGATCCGCACCGCCGCGCCGACGTCGACCGACAGCAAGAGCCAGACGATGACGATCGGCAGGCCGTAGTGGCGCAGCACGTCGTAGGCCGGCGAAGAACTGGGGAGGAAGCCGACGTTGGTCAGCACCATCGGCGTGGCGTAGATCCAGATGAGCGGGATCAGGTAGCGGAAGAGCTTCCACCCCGTCGCCTTCTCCAGCCAGAAGAACAGCGCCGCGATCCCGGTCAGGACCGCCATGACGGCATACGGTGACTCGACCATGGTGCGCGCAGTATAGACCGGAGCGCGCGACCGGTTCTCAGCCGGCGGCGGGGACCTGCTCCGGAAGGGGCGCTTCGCGGGCCGGCGCGAGCTCGAACTCGAACTCGAGCTCGGGGCAGAGCCAGGCCGAGTGGAGCGGCGGCCAGCCGCGCTCGAGCGGCACGGTAGCGGCGAGCAGGTCACCGCGCTGCAGCTCGACCTCCATCGGCCAGACGGCGGTCGAGACGTGCGACGTCTCCACCCGGCGCAGGCCCGACGGTCCCTCGATGTACCCGCGCGGCCGCTGGCGGAAGTAGGCGACCGTCTCCTCCCAACTCCCCAGCCGTGGACCGGGGCCCAGCCGCGGCGTCCCCGAGGCGGCCTTCAGCATCAGCTCGTGCCCGGCCTTGGCCCGCCAGCCGTAGGGGCGCTCCGGCGTGTCGACCCGGGCCGGGAAGCGCAACGCTGCGGCGCGGGCCCTTTGGCGGCCGATCAGGCGGACAGCCGGCACGACCCAGGCGGGCACCCACATGGCGCGGAACAGAACCGCCGGCACGTCGTCGGCGTCGAGGGCGTAGAACCGCAGGTTCATCTGCGGATAGCTCAAGCGCGGCCAGGGGAACGTCGCCAGACGGACCCCGCGCTGCCGGAAGAGCAGGGCCGACAGATAGACCCAGCGCTCCCCGTCGTGCTCGTGAACCTGATAGCGCAGCGGATCGGGAGGCGACGGCAGCTCGGAACGCGGCACCGCCCAGTTGAGGAACAGGCAGTCGCGAACCTCGCTGCGCAGGATCACCGCATGGTCCTTCCGGCCGGCCGTCGGTCAGTCGAGAGAGGCGTGGGTACCGTCACAACGCGGCTGGTGCTCGGTGTGCTTGCACCGGCAAAGCGCCATGCGGCGCTTCTCCTCGACCTCGAACTTCACCGGGCTGAAGTCGGTGCCGGCGTGCGATCCGTCGCAGAACGGCTGGTCCTCGGAGCGGCCGCACCGGCACCACCAGTAGG
>JAWVZD010000323.1:0-3799 GCA_033722395.1 Thermoanaerobaculia bacterium
AGCGAGCGAGTTCTCGAATCGCCCGAGACGAAGGACGCGAGGCGCCTAGCGGGATCGCACACCGACAGCGACCGGAGGCAAGGACCCGCACCGACCGACGCATCCAAGGCCAACGATCCCTACCCGACCGCGAGGCCCCCCTACCCTCCGTCGTCGCGCTCCTTCTTGCCCCCGCCGAAGATGCGCTTCCACCACGGCACCCGTCGCCTCTCCCGCTCCAGGCGCTCGCCGGATAGGGTGCGCACTCCGCGACGCGAGCCGCCGTGCAGGAAGCAGACTTGCTGCGGCACGTCCCCTTCGAGGAAGACCTCCTCCACGGTCTCCGGACAGTCGAAGGTGGCGTGGAGGCCGGTGGCCGGATCGACCCGAGCCGTGACCACGCCGGGAGGACGCGAGAAGGTCGCGTAGCCGCCCGGCGGCCGCACCCGCCACAGGAACCGACCGCAGATCGGCAGGGCGGCGCGGGCGCCCGACAGGCTGGTGGCGCGGTTGTCGTCGTAGCCGACCCAGACCAGCGTCGCCCGATGGGGCGAGTAGGCGGCGAACCAACTGTCCCGCCGCTCGTTGGTGGTGCCGGTCTTGCCGGCGAGCCGGTCGGTCAGGCCCTGCAGGCGCAGGCTCCGGCCGGTACCGCGCTCGACGACGCCCTCGAGCACCGAGGTCAGCAGGTAGCTCACCTGCGGACTCAAGACGCGCTCCGGCCGCGGCAGCGGCTCACCCTCGAGCGGCCGCCCGGCGGCGTCGAGGACGGTCCGCACCGCGAACGGACGGTGCCGCACGCCGCCCGCCGCCAGGGTGGCGTAGACCGCCGCGAGCTCCTCCGGGGTCACCTCGAAGGCGCCGAGCGCCAGCGCCGGATACGGCTCGAGGCGACTCTCCAGGCCGAGGTCGCGCGCCATCTCGAGGACCTCGTCCAGTCCCACCTCGAGCGCCACGCGGGCGGTCGGCACGTTCAGGCTCTCCTCGAGCGCCCGGCGCACCGTCACCCAGCCGCGGAACTCTCCGTCATCGTTCGCCGGCTCCCAGGTGACGCCGGCGAGGCGCACGCTCAGGGGAGCGTCGTCGACCAGAGATGACGGCGTCACCGCTCCGGCCCGCAGCGCCGCCGCGTAGACCACCGGCTTGAAGGCGCTCCCGGTCTGGCGACGGGCCCGCGAGGCGCGGTCGAACTGGCTGTCGCCGTAGTCGCGCCCCCCGACCCAGGCGAGGATCTCACCGCCGTCCGGGGCGACCGACACCAGGGCCGCCTGGAGCTCGCCCGGCGAACCGCGATGCTCCTCCCAGCCCGCCTCGAGCGCCTCCAGACCCCAGTCGACCGCCTCCTCGGCCGCCCGCTGGTCGCGCCAGGAGAGCGTCGTCAGGACCGACAACCCACCGCGCCGGGTCGGGTCGATGGCGAAGCGCTCCTCGACCTCCCGCAGCGCCCGGTCGACGAAATAGGCGGCGCGGCGCACCACCACCGGCGAAGGTCGCGGCGCGACCGGCTCGGCCAGCGCCGCCGCCAGCTCGTCTTCCCCGATCCACTCGAGCTCGTGCATCTGCTCGAGCACCTGGTCGCGCCGCTCCCGCGCCGCCTCGGGATGCCGCAACGGCGAGTAGCGATTCGGCGCCCGGATGATCGCCGCCAGCACCGCCGACTCGCCCAGATCGAGGTGCGGCGCATCCTTGCCGAAGTAGGCGCGCGCCGCCGCGCCCACGCCGACCAGGTTCACCCCACCGCTGTGTCCCCAGTAGATCTCGTTGAGATAGGCCTCGAGGATGTCGCGCTTGTCGTAGCGCAGCTCCAGGACGATCGCCAGCACGGCCTCGCGCAGCTTGCGGCCCAACGAGCGCTCGTGGGTCAGATAGATGTTCTTGACCAGCTGCTGGGTGAGCGTGCTGCCGCCTTGGAGCGGGCCCTCCGAGCGGACGTTGTGCCACAAGGCCCGCGCGATGCCGCGCACCGACAGCCCGGGGTGACGGAAGAAACCGGCGTCCTCGGCCGCCAGCACCGCGTGGACGAGATCCTCCGGCAGTGCGTCGAGGGCCACCGGTCGGCGCTCGATCCGGTCCGCACCGACCAAGGTCGCCAGGAGCGGCGGCTCGAGATCCGCCGAGCCGACCCTCCGGCCCTCCTCCTCGAGACGGGATACCCGCCCGGCGGCGAGCTCGACCGTGAGCCGGGTCGGCGGGCGCGTTCCGGTCGCAGCGGAGAAGGCGCGCCGGTGGATCGAGTAGCTGCGCGAGCGGTGGACGAACTCGCCCGGATCGGGGCTCGCCTCGACCGCTCGATAGCCGAGAGCGGCCAGCTCCTCGTCGAGCTCGGCGGCCGTCAGGGCGCCGCCCTCGAGCAGCCGCAGGGGGCTCGCATAGACCCGCGACGGCGCCGCCACGCCGCGCTCGTCGAACGACAGCGAAAGGTGCCAAAACGGCCACAGGACCCAGGCACCAGCAGCCGCCAGGGCGACGATCAGCGCGATCCGCAGCCGTCCGAAGCGACGTCTCGGAGCGCCCTTCCGAGCGGTCGTCCGGCCTCCCGAGCGCCCGCCGTCGGAACGCCGCCGGCTACCTTGCGAGCGTTTCTTGCGCACGATGCACCGCTAAGGCTTGCAAGCCACGCGCCACGCAGGAGGCGGCGCCGCGGCCCCCGTCACCCGTTCATCCAATCGGGCGGCCGTAGCGGATCGACAACTCACCGGCGAACCCCTGCGCCTGCCCCACGGTCTCGAAGAGCTCGGGAAAGCGCTCGACCAGCAACGCGGCGATACGGGCCAGGTCGTCGCCCGATCTCATCCGTTCGAGCGCGGCGACGACCGCCTCTCCGCGTTTCGACAGGCCCGGTCGATGCTCGGCGGAGCGCGCGGCGCGACTCTCCCTCGAAGGGAAGACACCGAAGAAGTTCGACTGCCGGAACTCGTCGAGCACCCGGCCGTCCCGCTCGACTCGCGACGACCACCTCCAGACGTACTCGCCGTTGACGAAGTCGGCCGCCAGGTCGACCGCGACCCGATCGCCCGCTTCCAGAGCCACCGGCTCCGACCAGGGAAACAGTACCTGCTTGTAGACCAGCTCGTTTCCCGGCCGGTTCGAGAAGCCGAGATCGTCGTGCACCTCGCAGTCGAACCAGACCGCCAGCCCATGGGCGGTCGCCGATCGTTCGATCGCCAGCTCGACCGAGCCCGCCATGTCGGAGCTGTCGACCGTGGCGTAGTCGAGTCGAGCGACCTCTGCCGGTCGACCGAGGAGCTGCTCGGGGAGGATCCTCACGCGGCGCCTGAGATTCACCACCAGGTCGCGACCCGGCTCGATGTCGACCTCGAACGGCCGCTCCCGCCAGACGGCGGTCTGCTCGCCGTAGTCCTCGGCCTGCTCGGTCACCGCGGCGTAGAGGAAATCGCGTCGAGGCAGGATCACGGCGCCATCGGTCAACAGGCGCCGTCGGGCGTCGATCACCGCGGGCACGCTGCCGAGCCCCCAGGGCAGAATGCCCCGAACGTCGCAGACCATGAGATCGGCCCGCTGCGGCATCTCGAGCTCCAGCGAGTCGCCCCGGATAAGCTCCACCCGGTCGGCGACACCGTTGCGAGCCGCGATCTGCCGCCCGATCTCGACCAGCTCGCTGCGGTCGATTCCGTAGACGCGCCGCGCCCCGAGCCTGGCCGCGACCACGGCGAAAAAGCCGATCCCCGGTCCCAGGTCGAGCACCACCGAGTCGGACGTGACGTGCCGCTCGAGCGCCTCGACGTAGGCGCCGGTCCTCGCCTCGTCCTGCAGCATCCTGCCGTAGTCGATGATCGAGTAGACGCTCATCGCCGGGTGC
>JAWVZD010000324.1:0-3795 GCA_033722395.1 Thermoanaerobaculia bacterium
AACCGCTCGCCGAGGCCGGCAGAACGACCACCGGCGATCGCACCCCCCAGGTCACCGGGATCTGGATGCGTTCCGACATGGCGAGCCGCACCGCTCGGTCGATTTCGAGGTCGGAAACCAGCCGCCGCAGCCGCTGGCGCTCCCGATCGGCGGCCGGACGGGATGCGGCCAGCAGCCGGCGCCGAGCCCCCAGGCCGCTGACCAGGCGCAGCGCCAGGGCCCCGACGCCGAGCAGCCAGATCGCCACCAAGAGCGACGCGGGGAGACGAACCGGGGACGCCGCGATGCTCTCGACCCCCCTACCTTCAGAGGTCGATTCGGCGCTCGGCAGCGAAGCACCGGCGTCGCTGTCCGTCGACGCCGCCGACGGCGGAGGCAGGTCGCCGGACACTGCTCGAGTCGCCGGGCTCGCCGAGGCGATCGACGGCGCAGCGGTCTCGACCTCGGCTGGGGCCGGGAGCACCTCGAGCTCGATCGTCGGCAACAGGGTGCCCAGCGGCAAGACCAGGAGCACGGCGAAGGTTGCCGTCCAGACCAGATGGCGGCTCGCGGCGCTGCGCACGATGCGGCTCGCCGCCCAGGCGGCGATGAGCAGAAGGGTACTGCGAGCAGCCAGAACCAGGACGGGCCAGACGGCCGAAAGACCGACCTCTTCGAGCCGGCGGGAAACCGACAGGATCGACTCGAGCAGCAGCATCTACTGGTCCTCCTCTCGCCCCTCGCGCTCGCGCCGAGCGCGCTCCACCAGGGATCCGAGACGCTCGAGCTCCCGCTCGTCGATCTCGGCCGAAGCCCCATCCAAGAGCGAGGCGACGGCAGCGCTCGGTGAGTCGTCGAAGAACGTCCGCACGAGGCGCTCGAGGGCTCGACGACCGGCGCGCTCCGGCGACTCGACCGGCTCGTAGACGTAGCGCCTGCCTTCCTGCCGGTGGGTCAGATGGCCCTTCTCCTCGAGGATGCCGAGCTGGGTGCGGACCGCCGAGTAGCTCGGTGGATCCTGCAGTGCTCGGCGCACCTCGGCGACCGTACCGCCATTCAAGCGATAGACGGCGTCCATGATCTGGCGTTCTCGACGACTCAACTGGTCTTGCACGATCGCTCCCGACGGACTTAAGTGTCAAAATATTGACACATGCTAATGAATTGACACTCGCCTGTCAAGCAGGCCCGGGAGCCGCACAACTCGCACCCCGACCCGCATTTCCCGCCGCGAGGACGACGACGCGTTCAGTCCGAGTCGCTCCGACCCAGCAGGCGACGCCAGAAGCCGCTGCTTCGCCGATCGTCCTGTTCGCCGTCTTCCTCGTCGAGCCACGGCAGCTCGGAGCGATCGAAGGTGGTCGTCTCCTCGCCCTCCATCCCCTGCCGCAGCTCGATCAGCGCGCGATGCACCTCGCCGCCGCTCGGGTATCGGTCGTCGACCTCCTTGGCCAGACAGCGCTCCACGATGCCGACGAGATCCGGCGGCAGATCGGGTCGCAGGTCGCCGATCGGCTCCGGATCGAGACGCACGATGCACGAGATGATGTCCATCGGTCGCTTGCCGTCGAACGGACGCTTGCCGGTCAGCATCATGTAGTAGGTGGTACCGAGCGAGAAGACGTCCGAGGCCGGACCGCACGGCTTGCCGACGACCTGTTCCGGCGACATGTACGGAATCGTCCCGCGCACCTCTCCCTTGCCGAACAGCGTCTCCACCGTCTCGGTGCCGTCTCGACCCTGCCCGGGCCGCAGCTTGGCGAGACCGAAATCGACCACCTTGACGTGGCCGTCGGCCGTGACCATCACGTTGCGCGGCTTGAGGTCGCGGTGCACGATGTCGCGCGCGTGGGCGGCGCCGAGGGCATCCGCCAACTGCACCGCCAGATCGAGAAACCGATCGAGCCGCATACCGTGCCGCGGCAGGATCTGTCGCAGCGAACGGCCCTCGACGTACTCCATGGCGATGCAGTGCACGCCGTCGATCGAGTCGACCGAATAGACCTCGACGACTCCGGGGTGGCTCAGGGCGGAGAGCGCCTGCGACTCGCGCTCGAACGACAGCAGCAGCGTCTCGTCACGCGCCATCGAGCTGCGCAGGGTCTTCAGCGCCACCCGCCGGCCGTGCTCGACGTCCTGGGCGAGATAGACGGTCCCCACACCGCCCTTGCCGAGCTGTTCGAGAATCTCGTACGGTCCCAGCCGCTTGCCGACCATTCGCCTCCGGCCCGGTGCTCGGGCTCACCGCCGCACCCCGTCGTCCGGTTGTTCCGACGACAGTCTATCCCCTGCTTCGGTCGCCGACCGAAGGGTTCCTGCACTTGACTCCCTCTTACGAAAGGAGTAAGGAAGGGATGTGAGCGCCATGCAGGCCAGCGTCGACAAGGTCCTGGTGCAACGGTTGATCCGTGGCGACCAGCGTGCCTTCGACGAGTTCTTCGACGGCTACTTCCCGCGCCTCTACCGTTTCGCTCTGGTCAGAACGCGGGGCGATGCGGAGGCAGCCGAGGAGATCGTCCAGAACACCCTGATCCAGGTGTTGCGGAAGCTCGACACCTATCGAGGTGAAGCGGCCCTCTTCACCTGGCTCTGCACTTTCTGCCGGCACGAGATCAGCGCCTACTACAGGCGCAGCCATCGACAGCACGAGTCGGTCGAGCTCACCGAAGAGCTTCCCGAGGTTCGCGCCGCGCTCGAATCGCTGCAGACCACCTCGGCGTCGGACCCGGAAAGCATCACCGAGCGCCGCGAGCTCGGACGCGTGGTCCAGGCGACGCTCGACCAGCTCCACCCGCGCTACGGCGACGCCCTGGAGTGGAAGTACATTCACGGCCTCTCCGTCAAGGAGATCGCCGCACGCATGGAGGTGTCGCCCAAGGCGGCCGAGTCGGTCCTGTCGCGCGCACGGGAGGCGTTTCGTGACGCCTTCGCCACCCTCGGCCGGGAGTGGCAGGAAGCGGAGATGGCGGCACTTTAGGACGAACGTGGAAACGTAGAGATGACTGATCGACAGAGGGATCCGATCGACGACCGGGAGGTGACGAGCGAGCGAGACGCCATCGCCCGCTTGCTCAAGATCGCCGGCCCCCGACCGCGGGCACCGCTCGCCACCCGGGAACGGGTGCGCCGAGCTGCCCACCAGCAGTGGAGGGACGACCTCGCCCGGCGGCGACGACGACGGTTCGCCGTGCGCGGTGCCGGCCTGGCAGCGATGGCGGCGGCCCTGGCTCTCGCCTTCGGTCTGGTGCCACGCGCCGAACGGCTCGAACCCACGGTTCCCGCCGTCGAGGTAGCGACCCTGACCGCCGCCAGCGGAGTCGACGTGTCCCTCCACGGCGAAGCGGGTGCGAAGCGCGTGCTGCGTCCCGGCGACGTGATCTCGAGCCGCGCCTGGCTCGAGACCGGCCCCCGCACCCGCGCCGCGGTCGAGCTCGTGGGCGGCGGATCGCTCCGCCTCGACCGCTCGACGCGGCTGCGCTTCGTTACCGAGGATAGGGTGGGGCTCGAGAGCGGCGCGATCTACTTCGATTCCGGACCGGGTCCCCGCGATTCGGCGGGCATCACCGTCGAGACCGACTGGGGTGAGGTCGAGGAGATCGGTACGCAGTTCGAAGTCCGGACGAGCGACGGTCTGAGGGTTCGTGTGCGCGAGGGGCGGATCAACCTCGATCGCCAAGGCCGAGTCTACGAGGCGGTGGCGGGCACCGAGCTTCTCCTGTCGCCGGGTGGCTCGCTGTCGCGCCGCGCCGTGCCACTGTTCGGGCCCGAATGGGATTGGGTGCTCGAGGTGGCGGAGCCGTTCGGGCTCGACGGGCA
>JAWVZD010000325.1:0-3794 GCA_033722395.1 Thermoanaerobaculia bacterium
AGGCATTTGCGGGGTGGAAGTCTAGCACTCGGGCTCTGATTGGCGATAATGCGGAGGTGACCGAGACGCGGCAGCGGCAATCTCCGAAGACGTTCCCGCGGGAACGCGTCGAGCGTCTCGTCGACGAGCGCGGCCGGCTCCCCTTCGCCGAGGTGATGGAGGAGGCGCTCTACGGCGAGGGAGGCTACTACACCCGGCAGCAGCTCGCGATCGGGCCCGAGGGCGACTTCGTCACCGGTTCCTCGCACTCGGCGCTCTTCGGTCGGGCGACGGCACGCCTGCTGCTGCGGCTCGACGAGGCTGTCGGCCGGCCGGCCGACCTGCTCGAGGCGGGGTGCGGGGACGGGCGGCACCTGACCGCCGTGGTCGAGGCGCTCGGCGAGTCTTTGGACGAGGAGCCCCCCGGCCGGCGGTCGATCCGGGGCTGGGATCGCGTTCCACGCCAGCTGCCCGACGGCGTCGAGGCTCTCGGGAGCCTCGACGAGCTTGCCCGTCCGGTCGAGGGTCTGGTCTTCTCCTACGAGCTCTTCGACGCCCTGCCGATCCATCGGCTGGTGGGGCGCGAGGACGGCTGCGCGGGCGAGCTCTGGGTGGTGCGCGACGCCGACGGCTCGCTCGGCTGGCAGCCGGGGGAGCTCTCGCATCCGGAGCTCGGCGACCTCCTCGGTGCCGCGAGCCTCGAGCCCGGCCAAGTGGCCGACCTCGCTCCCGGTTGGGCGCCCCTCTATCGCCGTCTGGCGCGCACGCTCGGCCGCGGCCTCCTGGTGACCTGCGACTACGGCTACGAGCGCCGGCGGCTGCTCGACCCGCGCGTTCGCCGGCACGGCACCCTCGCCGCCTACCGCCGCCACCGCGTCCACCGCGATGTCCTCTCCCACCTCGGAGAGCAGGACCTGACCGCCCACGTCGACTTCACGGCGTTGCGCGAAGCCGGCGAGGCCGAAGGCCTCGAGACCTTCGCCTTCAGCCGCCAGGCCCTGTGGCTCGCGGCGCTCGGGATCTTCGAGGACCTCGCACCGGAGGGTGCAGGGGCGGCCGACCTCGTGCGGCGGCAGGAAGCAGCGCTGCTCCTCGACCCGGAGGGCATGGGCGAGGAGATCCGGGTGCTGGTGCAGGGACGGGGGCTGGCGGCGGAGGCCGTCTCGGGCCTCGACCTCGTCGGGTAACATGCATCTCACGGTGGGGATCCGAGGGCATGTTCTCGGAGTCTCGCCCAGCCTCCGAGCGAGGACGAAGATGTGAGCACCACCCATGGGCGCGGGTGATGGCTTCCAGTGACGATCCGGATCTCACTGCGATCCTGCGTCGGCTCACCGCCGAGGGGCGGGCCGACGCCTGGCCCGACTTCCTGCGCCATGCCTCACCTCTGATCATCCAGGTCATCCGCCTCTTCGAGCGCGACGACGACGCCGTCGGCGACTGCTACGTTTTCGTGCTGGAGCGACTGGAGCGCGACGACTACCGGCGGCTGCGGACCTTCGAGGCCAGGGGCGCGGCGAGCTTTTCGACCTGGCTTCGCGTCGTGGTCCGCAATCTCTATCTCGACTGGCGGCGCAGCGTCTCGGGCCGGCCGCGGCCGCCGCGGCCGATCGCCCGCCTGCCGGAGCTCGAGCAGGAGATCTACCGCCGGGTCCACGAGCGAGGGATGAGCGTCCACGAGTGCCACGCCTCGCTCCTGGCGCTGTTTCCCGAGCTCACCGAAGCCGAGGTCGCCGACGCCCTGGTGCGGATCGGCAGTCTTCTGACCTCGCGCCAGCACTGGCTCCTCGCCTCGCGCGATCCCACGGTGCGGTCGCTCACCTCCGGCCGGCCGGGGCAGCGGCTACCTCTCGACCCTCCCGATCCCGACGCCGATCCCCAAGCGGCGGCCGCGGCGCGCGAGGAGGCGGTGCTCCTCGCCGAGGGACTCGAGCGCCTCGATCCCTCCGATCGACTGCTGTTGCGCCTGCGCTTCGAGCAGGGCATGAGCCTCGAGCGCCTCGCCGCCGTGGTGGGCCTCGGAAGCGGCCGCCAGGCGGGGCGTCGCATCGAGGAGCTGCTGCGCGAGCTGCGCCGCTACCTCCGAGGAAAGGAGAGCTGACGGGCCGGGGAGCCGACTCGTGTCCGTGTAAGTCCTATGAAGAGACCGTTCGGAGTGCTTCCCACCGTGATCAAGCACGAGCTGCGCAGGCTGCTCCACCTGGGTCGGGCGACCACCGAGCGCCGGGGTTGGTTCTGCCTCGACGAGGCCGAGGTGGTGGCTTTCGCCGAAGGTGGTCTGGAGGGCCGGGCCCGCCGCCGGGCCGAGCGGCACCTCGCCCGCTGCCCCTACTGCCTGGGGCAGCTCGCCTTCGCCGCTCGCGCCGAGGCCTTGAAAGCGCCGGCCGAGGACGTGGCTCGTTTCCTCGAGCGGGCCTCGCGGTCTCGAGCGAAGGCGCCCGGATGGCTCGGCGCCTCGCGGCCGAGCTGGGCGTTCCTCACCGCGGCGGCCGGCGTGGTGCTCCTGGTCGCGATCGTCGTTCTATGGCACCCGGTCACGCCTCCGTCGGGCGAGGACCAGCCGGTGGTTCGCAACGGTGTCGTCGGTGCTCTGGCGCCCACCCTCGTCGAGCCCGCCGAAGGTCAGGCCGTCCGGCCGACCGCGCTGGCGATCCGCTGGCGTCCGGTACCCGAGGCGCTCCACTACCGGGTCACCCTGGTGACAGCGGCGGGAGACGTGGTTTGGCAGAGGCGAACCGACGGCACCTCGGTCCGCCCGCCGCCGAGCGTGGACCTGGGGGCCGGCGAGAGCTACTTCGTTTGGGTGGAGGCGGATCTGCGCGGAGGCGGTACGGTGAGCTCGGAGGTGGTCGGCTTCCGCACGGCTCCCGGGTAGCCGGAGGACAGGGTGAGTCGGGACGGAGCGCTCGTGACGCGGCAGTCGGTCGCCGGACCGTCCTCGCGACGCCTCGCGTTCCTCGTCGTCGTCCTCGTGGCTGCCCTGGGGCCGGCGTCGCCGGCCGAGCTCGAAGCGCAGCCGTCGGCCGCCGACCGGGAGCTCGCCGCCGCCCGCGAGATCTACTCGACCGAAGGCCCGCGGGCGGCGCTGCCGCGCTACGAGCGGGCCCTGGCGCTCTATCGCGACGCCGGCGACCGGCTCGGCGAGGCGATCACCCTGGGCTACATCGGCAACTGCCACAAGCGGTTCGGCGACTTCGAGCGGGCCCTGGAGCTCCTCGGCCAGGCGCTCGAGATGAAGCGCGAGCTGGGCGACGAGCTCGAGGAGGGGAAGACCCTGAGCCATCTCGGCCTCGTCTACTGGGAGACCGGCGCCTACGACGAGGCGATCGAGCACTTCGAGGGCGCCATCGAGATCGGCCGCTCGATCGGCCATGCGCAGCTGGAAGGCTCCGCCTTGAACAACCTGAGCCTGGTCTACGACGAACTGGGCGACTACAAGCGCTCGCTCGAGCAGTATCGGCGCGCGCTCGAGCTGTATGCCGAGACCGACTTTCCGCAGGGCGAAAGCGACACCTTGGGCAACATCGGCGGCGTCCACCTGCTCCTGGGGCGCTACCGCGAGGCGGCCGCCTACTACGAGCGGGCCTACGCCCTCAGCGAAGAGCTCGGTTCCAAGCCGTCGATGAGCCAGGACCTGGGGAACCTGGCGATCTGCCGGCTCGGTCTGGGCGAGGTCGACGCCGCCATCGAGACTTTCGACCGCGCCCTGGTCTTGGCCCGCGAGGCCGGGCTCGCCAAAGAAGAGGCCGACTGGCTCAAGGGAAAGGCCGAAGCGATGGTCCGCTCCGGTCGCTACGACCTGGGGCTCGAGCTCC
>JAWVZD010000326.1:0-3781 GCA_033722395.1 Thermoanaerobaculia bacterium
CCCCGGACGACGCCTTCCACGTCGCGGCGCTGCGCGATGCCGGCGCGGTGATTCTCGCCAAGGCGAACCTCTCCGAGTGGGCGAACTTCCGCTCGACCCGCTCGTCGAGCGGTTGGAGTGGACTGGGTGGGCAGACGAAGAACCCGTACGTCCTCGATCGCAATCCGTGCGGCTCGTCGAGCGGCTCGGCGGTGGCGGTGGCGGCGGGGCTCGCGCCGCTCGCGGTCGGCACCGAGACCGACGGCTCGATCGTCTGCCCTGCGGGGGTGAACGGGATCGTCGGCATCAAGCCGACGGTGGGGCTGGTGAGCCGCGACGGGATCATCCCGATCGCCCACACGCAGGACACCGCCGGGCCGATGGCGCGCTCGGTGCGCGACGCAGTGCTGCTCCTCGAGGCGATGGCCGCACCCGATCCGAGCGACCCCGCGGCCTCCGACCATCCCGAGCGGGTCGAGTACCGCGCGGTCCTAGACGCCGATGCCCTCGAGGGTGCGACGGCTGGCATCTGGCGCGGCTACACCGGTGCTGGCCGTGACCCCCGGGTCGAGGCCCTGCTCGACGAGGTGGTCTCCGTGCTCGACGGGTTGGGGGCAACGCTGGTCGACCCGTTCGATTTCGAGGTGCCCGAGGGGGCCGACGACGGCGAGTGGGAGGTCCTGAAGTACGAGTTCAAGGCCGACCTCGAGCGCTATCTGGCCGACTCGGGGGTCGACCCGTCGGTCGACACCTTGGCCGAGCTCGTCGAGTTCAACCGCGCCCACGCCGAGACCTCGATGCCCTGGTTCGGCCAGGAGATCTTCGAGATGTCGGCCGCCAAGGGCTCGCTGACCGAGCCGGAGTATCTCGAGGCTCTGGAGGCGAGCCACCACGCCATGCGCCGGACGTTCGATGCGGCGCTCCGAGCGTCCGGCGTCGATGTCGTCGTGGCGCCCACCAACGGCCCGGCGTGGACGACCGACTGGGTGAACGGCGACAGCTTCTCGGTCGGAAGCTCGATGCCCGCCGCCGTCGCCGGCTATCCGGCGATCACCCTGCCGATGGGTCGGATCCACGGCCTGCCGATCGGTGTGAGTCTCGTCGGCCGGCCGTGGAGCGAGGCCCGACTCGCCGCCTACGCCTACGCGCTCGAGCAGACCCTGTCCGCCTGGAGACGGCCCGCCTTCCGCGACACACCCGTACCGAACTGATCAACGGCCCCTCCACAGCGCCGAAGCCGGCCCGCGGCGGGACATCGGTACCGAGCAACCGTCGAGAACATATCGAGGGAGCCCGAATCCGGCGGGCCGAGGCTGGACGACGTATGCTCGGTCTCGTGCGAAGGGACGTCGTGAGGGTGATCGCGGCCGGGCTGTGGATCGCTGTGTCGTCGGCGGGGTGCTTCAGCACCGCGGAGACCTCCGCGACGGCCATGGCGATCGAGCGCGACGTCGGCGTCCCGATGCGTGACGGCGTGATCCTGCGAGCCGATCTCTACCGACCGCCCGGTCCTGGTCCGTTCCCGGTGCTGGTCTACCGCACGCCGTACGACCGGCGCGCTGCCGCGGAGCGCTACCGTACCCACCTCGAGGCGGTCGAACGAGGCTATGCGGTGCTGCTCCAGGACGTGAGGGGCCGCTACGGTTCGGAGGGTGTGTTCGACCCGTACCGCAACGAGGGGCGTGACGGCTACGACACCATCGAATGGGCGGCGGTGCAGCCCTGGTCGAGCGGCGTCGTCGGCACCTACGGGCTCTCCTACCCCGGCGCGGTGCAGTGGCTGGCGGCGGTCGAGCGGCCGCCCCATCTGGTGGCGATGGCGCCGGCGATGACCTTCTCCTCACCGCGCCAGTTCTTCTACTTCGGCGGTGTCTTCGACCGCTCGTGGGTACCGTGGATCGTCCTCAACATCGCGCCGGACCTGCGCCGCAGGGCGGCTCTCGCCGGGCCCCGGACCGCGGCCGAGGCGGAGCGGTTCTGGAACCAGCACGGTGCGGCGATCCAGTCGCGGCTGCCGCTCGCCGAGATGCCCGAGCTCGCCGGCGTGGCGCCGTTCTACTTCGAGTGGCTACGCCACCCGCCGGAAGACCCGTGGTGGGAGCCCCTCGAGATTCGCGGTCGCTACGAGCGGGTGGAGGCGGCGGTACTCAACCTCTCGGGTTGGCACGACGAGGCCTACGGCCCGGAAGGAGCGACGACCAATTTCGTCGGCCTGGTCACCGCTCGCCGTGACGAGCCCGCGTCGCGCACTCGATTGGTCGTCGGGCCGTGGGTCCACGGCGTCGCCTCGATCGCCGAGCGGCGCGTCGGCGAGCTCGATTTCGGCGCCGCCGCGGCCCTCGACTACGACGACCTGGTGCTCGACTGGATGGATCGCTGGCTCCGGGGGCGGGTGGAGGAGCCGGCGCCGGCGCCGGTGGAGCTCTTCGTCATGGGAGCGAACGAGTGGCGCGACTACGACTCGTGGCCGCCGGAGGGAGCCGAGCCGATGCCGCTCCATCTCGCACCGGGAGGAGCCCTGAGCGGAGAGCCCCCGGCGAGTGCCGAAGCGTCGAGCGTCTTTCTCTCCGATCCGGCCGATCCGGTGGTCGATCCGTTCGGCGGTTTCGGTCCACACGATCTCTCGAGCCTTGGCGGGAGGCACGACGTCCTGGTCTTCGAGACCGCACCGCTTTCTGAACCGGTCGAAATCGTCGGACCGATCGAGGCGGAGATCTTCCTCTCCTGCGACTGTCGCGACACCGACCTGTGGGTGACGCTGCTCGACGTCGGGGCCGACGGCCGTGCCTTCAACCTGATGAGCCCGGGCTCGAACGTGCTACGAGCGAGCTACCGGGAGCCGTCGCGCGGCCGACGCCTTCTCGAGCCTGGCCGGGTCTACCGACTCCGGCTGCCGAACATGGCGACGGCGCACCGCTTCGCCGCGGGGCACACGATCCGCCTCCTCGTCTCCACCACCTTCGCGCCGTATCTGTCGGTGAACCTCCACACGGGCGAATTGGAGACGGCCACGGCGCGCTCCCGCCCGGCCGAGGTGCGCATCCATCACGACCCCGGCCGCCCGTCGCGGCTGGTGGTGCCGCGGATCTCCCGGGCCGGTGCGAGTGGGGTCGCGGCCGCTCGCGACGAATCCTGATAAGAGGGTCGGGCCGGAGGCCGGCGGCGCTTCGGGGCGAGCCCCTCCACCGACCACTAGGGACAGCGGGGGTTTAGGGGGACTGGGCGGCGTACAGTCGCTTGAGCAGTTGCACCTGCCCGCCGTGGTGGACGTCGTGGAAGGCGACGCCCCGCACCAGGTCCTCCACCGTGGTCGTGCCGCGCGCCGGGATCGTTGCGAGATCGGCGTCGGTCAGCTCCGATACCGCCCCGAGGAGGCCCTCGTGCATCGTCTTCAGGATCTGGAGGTCCCGCTTCCAGGCCTTCGTATCGACGCCGTTCTCGGGGCGGGGAAACCAGTCCGATCCGTCGAGAGGGAAGCCAGGCACCTCGTCGTGGCTCACCCGACGCCAGACGTTGTGCTTCCAGTACGCCGCGTGGACGGCGATCTCCCAGATGTTCGGGCGTCCCTTGGCCGGTCGCCAGGCGGCCATCGGCGGGTCGACGCGCGACAGCGCGCCCCGCAAGGTGGCGCCGTGCCAGGACTTGCGTCGATAGGCCTGTTCCAGGGCGGTCAGCAGGCCTTCTACGGCGGTGCGATCGATCTCGGTCATCGGTTCCTCCGGCGTGCTCCAGTGAATCTACCGGATGATGCGGTCGCGTTCGAACGCTCCTGCGGGCCGCCTTCGGACCTCTTGACGCTCGG
>JAWVZD010000327.1:0-3761 GCA_033722395.1 Thermoanaerobaculia bacterium
GCCCCGGCGAACCGACTCGAGCAGCCTCGTGTGACCCGCGTCAGCGATCTCTTCAGCCCGGACGACCTCGCCGCCGTGGAGGCGGCGATCGGAGTCGTGGGGCAGACGGCGTCCGGGGACTGGTCGTCCGGTAGGGGCTACTCGAGCGGCGGATTCTCGGGCGGGGGCAGCTTCGGCGGCGGTGGAGCGTCGGGGAGCCGGTGAGGAGGGGCGAGCCATGAGGTCGGGTGATCGACGCGGTGGAAACAGGAGGGCGGCCGCCCGGTGACGGCCCTGGTGACCGCCCTCTGCCTGCTCGGCTACTGGACGGGCTATCGCCTCTATGCCCGCTACCTGGCCGGGAGCGTCTTCGCGCTCGATCCGAAGCGCCCCACGCCGGCTCATCTGCTGCGCGACGAGATCGACTACGTGCCGACCGGCAAGTACGTCCTCTTCGGGCATCACTACGCCTCGATCACCGGTCTGTCGCCGATGCTCGGACCGGCGGTGGCGGTGATCTGGGGCTGGGCGCCGGCGATGCTCTGGGTGGTGCTCGGAGCGCTGTTCGTCGGCTGCGTGCACGACTTCGGCTCACTAGTGGTCAGCATGCGGGCGCGCGGCATGTCGATCGGCAAAGTCACCGAAGGCATCGTCGGGCGTCGCGCCAAGACGCTGTTCCATCTGGTGATCTTCTTCGGCATCGCGCTCGCGATGGGCGTGTTCGTCTACGTCATCGCCGTCATGTTCTCGATCAGTGCAGCTTGGGATCCGCTCGAGCCGATGGCCGACCCGGCGTCGTTCCCGACCGCCGTGCTGCCCTCGGCTGTCCTCATCCTGATCGCGCTGGTCGCCGGTCACCTGCTCTACCGACGCGACTGGCGGCTGCGACCTGTGGCTGCGACCGGCTTCTTCCTGGTGCTCATCGCGGTCTGGGCCGGGATGCGGTTCCCCCTTCTCGGTCTGGAGAGAGCCGCCTGGCCGGGGCAGCCGGTCTGGGTCGTGCTGCTGCTCGTCTACGCCCTCGTCGCCTCGGTGCTGCCGGTCTGGAGTCTGCTGCAGGCGCGCGACTTCCTCAACTCCCTGCTGCTCTATCTCGGACTCGGCCTGGCCTATCTGGGCCTCTTCGTGGCGCCGCCGCAGTTCGCGGCACCGGCCTTCCGCCCCGAGCCGGCGGGAGCGCCGAGCTTCTTCCCCTTCGTCTTCATCATCATCGCCTGCGGTGCGGCGAGCGGTTTCCATTCGCTGGTCTCCTCCGGCACCACCGCCAAGCAGATCGATCGAGAGCCGGATGCGCGGTTCATCGGCTACGGCGGCATGATCGGCGAGTCGCTGCTCGGACTGCTGGCGGTTCTGGCCTGCACCGCCGGTGTGCTGGGGCGGGACGGCCTGTCGGCGCGACAGGTGTGGGCCGACACCTATGCCGGCTGGGACTCGATCCAGGGTCTCGGCAATCAGGTCGGCGTGTTCATCACCGGCGCGGCGCGCTTCATCGATAACCTCGGCTTGGTCGATCACCGCGTCGCCACCGCCTTCGTCGCCGTCGTGGTGGTGTCGTTCGCCTTGACCACACTCGACTCCGCCACCCGCTTGTTGCGCTTCAATATCTCGGAGATCGGTGAGACGCTCGGTGTTCGGCTGCTGGGAGACCGCTACGTCGCCTCGACCCTGGCGGTACTGGTCATCGGCGGCTTCGCCTTCTACGAGATCGAAGGTCGCCCCGCCGGCCTGGCCCTCTGGCAGCTCTTCGGTACTACCAACCAGCTGCTCGCAGGACTGGCCCTGCTGGTGGTGACCCTCTACCTCTACGAGCGCGGGCGGAACGCCTGGGTGACGGCCGTGCCGATGCTCTTCATGCTGGGCTCGACCCTCACCGCCATGGTGGGGAACCTGCGTCGCTTCTGGGAGGAGTGGGAGAGCGGCGGCGCGGTCCTCTTCCTGGTGGGTGCGGTTCTACTGCTGCTGGCGCTGTGGCTCACGGTAGAGGCCGCCGTCCGCTTCCGCCGGTTGCGACACGCCCCGCGCCGGGAGTCGATGGAGATCGATCTCGAGGGAGCGATCGAGTGACGGCGTCCGAGCCGCGCCACGAGATCGATCGCCTCCTGCTCGAGGCCGACGTCGTGCTGACGATGGACCGGGATCGACGCGTCGTCTCTCCGGGCCGGATCCTGGTCGAAGGCGGTCGGATCGTCGCCGTCGGTGAGGCGGCGGTGCTGCCGGAAGGAGGAGAGCGGTTGTCGATCCCGGGCGGGTTGGTGGTGCCGGGACTGGTGCAATCGCACGTCCATCTCGGACAGACGATCTTTCGCGGCCTGGCGGAGGGTCGTCGGCTGCTCGCCTGGCTGCGGGAGAGGATCTGGCCGCTCGAGGCGGCACACGACGACGACAGCGCCTACTGGAGCACCCGGCTCGGCGCCGCCGAGTGTCTCCTCGGGGGCACGACGACGGTGCAGGAGATCGGGCTCGGACCGGGTGCGGCGGGCCTGCTCGAGGCGCTTGTCGACTCGGGGCTCCGCGCCGTCGCCGGGATGTGCCTGATGGACAGCGGCGCCGAGCTGCCCGACGGCTTGCGTGGCGACACCGATCGAGTTCTCGAGCGCACCCTCGGGCTCGGGGAGCGGTACGACGGCGCGGACGGCGGCCGGCTGCGCTATTCGCTCAATCCCCGCTTCATCCTGACCGGTAGCGACGAGCTGTGGCGCCGCCTCCGCGAGCTCGCGGAGGAGCGCGGTTGGCCGCTCCATACGCACGCTCTGGAGCAGCGCGACGAGAGCGAGGCGGTGAGGGCCCTCAAGGGCGGTCGCGACGAGATCGAGTACTTCGACAGCCACGGTGTGCTCGATACGCAGCTCTGCCTGGCCCACGGCGTCTGGCTCACCGAGCGGCATCTCGAGCGGCTCGGCGGCCGACGGTTGTCGGTGGCCCACTGTCCGAGCGCCAACCTGAAATTGGGCTCCGGCATCGCCGATATCATTGCCATCCGACGGGCCGGCCTGCCGGTCGGCGTGGGTGCCGACGGGGCCGCCTGCAACAACGATCTCGACTGCCTCGAGGAGGTCCGCCTGGCTGCGCTTCTACAGGCACTCGAGCACGGACCGGAAGCGATCGACGGCGCGACCGCTCTCGGGCTCGCGACCGAGGAGGGGGCGCGAGCCCTGGGCATGGGCGACGAGATCGGTTCGCTCGAGGCCGGGAAAGCGGCCGATCTGGTGGTCCTCGACGGCTCGCGCCCCGAGCTGGCGGCGGCGGCGAGCGCCGATCCCCACGATCTGGTGGCGTTCAGCGCCACCCGTGCTGCCGTGCGACACGTCATGGTGGGTGGCCGGTGGCAGGTCTGGGACGGCGAGCTGTTGCACTCGGATCTGGCAGAGATCGTGCGCCGTCTGAGCGAGCACCGCACCCGGCTGCTCGAGCGGGCGCGGCTCTAGTCGGGGCTTCGGCGTCGGCAATGGGCGAGCTCGCAGCCGACGAGCGCCGGCAGGCCGAGCGTCAACACCAGCAGGTAGTGCAGACCGCGGTAGAGAAGCGTCGCCGCCAGCGCGGTCTGCCGATCGACCCCGAGGAGGACGTAGCAAGCGATCATGGCCGCTTCGGTGGTGAGAGTGCCGCCCGGTGTGCCGCTGAGGGCTCCGACGGTAGTGCCGAGGGAAAGGGCCAGGAAGACGGTCAGCGGTTCGAGCGGACGGGCCAGGGCATTGGAGGCGCTCCAGGCGGCCGCCCAGTTCAAAGCGACGTAGAGCAGGGCTAGAAGGCCGACGCTGATCAGCAACCGGAGGTCGCGCAAC
>JAWVZD010000328.1:0-3757 GCA_033722395.1 Thermoanaerobaculia bacterium
CACCTGCCCAGCCCCACAACTACCCGTCCGTCCCCGTACGCGTGTTCGTTTAGCCGTCCACGGTTTCCTTTACTAACCTACTTTCGTCGCTGAACTCCGCGGCGCGCCGCCCCGACGCCTCACTCGCCGCGCGGCTCGGGAATCTGGTCGACGAAACGGCTGTCGGGATACTCCCGGCGAAGACGCTCGAACACGCTGCGCGCCTCGCTCTCCTGCCGCGCCTTGCGGTGTGTCCTGCCGAGGTAGAAGAGGACGCGATCGATCTCGTCGAACTCCGGATAGGTCTCGAGTAGGTACTCGAAGCGAGCGATGGCCCCGTTCAGGTTGCCGTAGCGCATGTAGAAGCGGCCCACCAACATCTCGTGCGCCGCCAGGTTGTCGCGCACGCGCCCGATCTGCTCCCGGGCCGGCTCGACGTACTCGCTGGTCGGATAGAGTTCGCGCACCGCCTCGAGCTCTTCGAGCGCCTCGCGCGCGGTCGTCTGGTCGCGATCCGGCTTCTTCATCCGTTGCACCAGCGACATGGCGATCTGGTACTGCACGTAGGCGCCCCGATCGCTCAACGGGAAGCGGGTCTGGAAGTCCCGATAGCGCGCCTCGGCGCGTACGTAGTTGTCCAGGCCGCCCGCCAGGTAGTAGGCGTCCGCCGCCAGCAGGAGCGCCTCGCGGCCACCCTCGGAGTTCGGCTCCACCTCGAAGGCGTGCACCAGATAGTCTCGCGCCCGGCGGTACTTCTCCTGCTCCATGAGCTCCTTGCCCTTGGCGAGCGCTTCGGCCGACGACAGCACCATGATCGGATCCTGCCGCGGGCCGCTGCGGCAGGCCGGGGCGACCCACAGTACGAGCAGGCAGACAGCGCTGATCCAGCGCCTCACGGCTCGCCCCCTGCCGCCCTGCGCCGCAGCCGGCGCATCGTCCCGACCGGATCGGCGGTTCCGAAGATCGCCGAGCCGGCCACACAGGCGTCGACACCGCTCGCCACTACCTCGGCGATGTTCTCGGGACCGATCCCTCCATCCATCTCGATCGTCACCTCGAGACCGCACTCGTCGATCCGTCGGCGCAGGCGACGGGCCTTGTCGAGCACGTACGGTACGAACGGCTGGCCGGCGAAGCCGGGATTGACCGACATCAGCAGCACGAAATCGAGTCGCGGCAGGATGTCGTCGAGCACCGACACCGGTGTCGCCGGATTGAGCACCACGCCGGCGTCGACGCCGCGCTCCTTGAGGTACTCGATGGTGCGATCGAGATGCGGCGTGGTCTCCCAGTGCACCGACACCCAGCTGGCGCCCGCCTCCACGTAGTCGTCGAGAAGGCGATCGGGATCGGAGACCATCAGGTGGACGTCCATCGGCAGGTCGCTGGCGCGGGACAAGGCTGCCAGAACCGGCGCGCCGAAGGTCAGGTTGGGCACGAAGTGCCCGTCCATGACGTCGACGTGCACCAGATCGGCCCCGCCCTCGGCACACTGATCGAGTGCACGGTGGAGATTCGCCAGGTCGGCGGCCAGGATGGAAGGTGCCAGCAGCACGTTGTCTTTCGCCATGACGCCTAGCCGCGCTCTTCCGACGGGATGGAGACCACTAGGGAGATGACGTCGTTCCGGGTCAGCGGGTGGCCGGCGAGTGGATACTGTCGCAGGATCACGCCCTCGGCAACGCCCTCGTACGGCTCCGGCTTGACGCCGCCCAACTGAAACCCTCGGCGCTCGAAGAAGTGGCGCACGAGATCGTGATCGCGATAGATCAGGTCGGGCATCAGGAAGGTCTCGGCGTGGCTCTCCTCGCCCAGGTAGACATCGACCTCTGCGGCGTAGCCCACCATCTGGCCGGCAGCCGGCTCCTGCTCGGCGACCGTTCCCGACGGACCGCTCAGTCGATAGACCGCCACGGCGCGCCCCATGCGCAAGCCGACGTTGCCCAGCGCCACGCGCGCCGCGGTCAGATCGAGCCCGTCGAGATCGGGCACCTCCACTACCTCCGGCCCCAGGGAGAGGCCGACCCGCACGACGCTCCCCCGCTTGGCGAAGCTGCGCGCCGCCGGCTTCTGCTGCAGAACGGCTCCGACCGGCACGGTATCGTCGTGCCGCTCGGCCTCCTCCTCGACCTCGAGCACGAGCCCCGAGTCGGTGAGCAGGGCTTCGGCCTCGGCTCGAGGGAGACCGGCCACGTCCGGTACCGGCGTCACACCCCGCCGAACGAACTGACTGAACGACAGATAGGCCGCCAGGGTAAACAGCGCGAAGACGATCGATGCTCCACCCAGTCGGGCCAACCACCTGAGAAACCTAGACCGCATCGTTCATCATTACGCGGAGTCCGTCGAGAGCGGGGACGGTGCACGCCGATCGAGCCGTCCGATACCGGGCCGGCCACTGCCATCCCCCGACGACAGCCTCTCGGCACGGCGCGCACGGCGACCGAGTCTAGCAAACGTCCGCCGGGCCGCGCCGCGCGACATGCGAAGATAGCCGCCACCATGAAGGAGCCACTCCTGGGCGCCCATGTATCGAGCGCCGGCGGCATGCCACGGGCCGTCGATCGGGCCGTCGATCTCGGTGTCTCCAGCTGCCAGATCTTCGTCAAGAGTCCCAGTCAGTGGCGTGGCCGCCGGTTCTCTGCCGAGGAGGTCGCACGATTCCGTCGGCAGCGCGGCCGGGCCGGCCTGCTCCGAGTCGTGGCGCACGGCACCTACCTGCTCAACCTGGCCGCCACCGACCCGGCCAACCGGGAGCGCTCGGTGGCGACCCTCGCCGACGAGATCGAGCGCTCGACGGCACTCGGCCTGGACGGTCTGGTGATCCATCCGGGAGCGCATCTGGGCAGCGGCGAGCCGGCCGGCCTGGCCCGCATCGCGCGGGCGCTCGAGCGCGTCCTCGAACAGCGACCGGACGACACTCCACCGATCCTGCTCGAGAACACCGCCGGACAGGGGACCGTGCTCGGGTACCGCATCCAGCAGCTCGGGACCATCGTCGAGCTCTGCCCGCACGGCGAGCGGTTGCACCTCTGTCTCGACACCTGTCACGCTTTCGCCGCCGGCTACGCGATCGACGAGGCCGGCGGCCTCGACGAGCTTCTGGGGGAGATCGACCAGCACCTCGGTCTCGGTCGCCTCGCCGTGATCCATCTCAACGACTCGCGCCATCGCCGTGGATCGCGGCGCGATCGCCACGCCAACCTGGGCGCCGGACGCATCGGCCTCGACGCCTTCGAGAGACTCCTCTTCGAGCCCCGGCTCGCCGGCGTGCCGATGATCCTCGAGACACCCCTGGGGAAAGACGGTGACGGGCACCGCCGGGATCTCGAGACGCTCAGAGCCATGCTCAGTTGACCCAGCGGTCGACGAGCCGGTTGATGACGCTCTTGGGGTAGTTGGCGGTGGGGGTCGAGCGGCCGTCCATCGCCTTCTCGAGCTCCCCGAGATGGCGCTCCACGTCGGTCGCCGGATTGGCGATCGCCAGCACCTTCTGGTCGCGGCCGACCAGGACCAAGGCCGGAGCCCCGTCCTCCGACAGATCGACTCCGTAGGCGTCCGACAGGCCGCGATCGTCCCGCAGCAACGGGAACGGCAGGTCGAGCTCGGCCTGGAGGGCACTCAGATCCGGCATTTTGGCGGGAGCGATCGCCAGGAGACGCACTCGCGCAGCCGCCAAGTCGTGGCGTGCCCAAGCCAGCGCCGCGTTATCTCGGTGCGCCGCCTCCGAAGCCGGTTCCGGGAAGAAGTAGAGCAGGACGACGTTGCGCGGCACCTC
>JAWVZD010000329.1:0-3754 GCA_033722395.1 Thermoanaerobaculia bacterium
GCCTCGACTGAGACCGACCCGAGCGGACCGCCCCGATGGTAGGGTAACGCCGCGGGAGCGGACCGAATGGCGCAAGGATCGATCTACAAGGTGACCTTTCTCCACCAAGGCGAGGTGTGGGAGGTCTTCGCCCGCCAGGTGTCGCAGGGAGGTCTCTTCGGCTTCGTCGAAATCGAGGAGTTGAGCTTCGGCGACGCCAGCAAGATCGTCGTCGACCCGTCGCAGGAGCGTCTGGCGAAGGAGTTCGAGGGTGTCCGACGCACCTACGTGCCGCTCCACTCCGTGCTGCGCATCGACGAGGTCGAGAAGGAGGGCAGCGGCCGCATCACCCGGGCCGAGAGCGGCGCCGGCGTAGCGCAGTTCCCCAGTCCGGTCTACACGCCCGAGGGCGGCTCCGAGAAAAGCTGAAGCGGGATCGGCGCGTTCGATCCCCCGGAACGCAGCGAGGCCGAGGCGGATCGCCTCGGCCTCGAGATGCTGCGATGGGAAGGCGCTCGCCGGTCAGAAGTCGATCCGCAGGATGCCGACTACCTTGCGGCTCAGGATGTCGCCGAAGACATGCTGCTGAACGTCCTCGTCGAAGATGTTCTGACCGGTGACCGACAGCGAAACGCTCTCGCCGAAGCGGTACCCGAGACCGGCGTTCACCATGGTGAACGAGTCGGTCGGGCCCCAGAAGCGCGAGTCCAGGATGTCGGTCCAGAAGGCCTCGTCCTGGTAGTTGACGTTGAGATTCCCGAACCAACGTTCGCCGTTGTAAGCACCGCCGACGTTCAGGCGGATCTCCGGCGGAACGTTGACCGGCACGATCAGCTCGCCGTTGGGGCGCGGCTCGAGGGCGATTCCCTCGGTCTCCGGGTCGTCCTGCCAGGAGGCGTTGACGTAGAAGGAGGCCGGGGTCCGCGGGTTGTAGTTCCAGGCGAACTCGACCCCGGTGTTGGTCACCTCGCCGGTGTTGCGGTAGCTGAACGAGGCCGGGAGCAGCCCGGCCAGCCCGTTCGGTGGCGGGATGTCGAGGAAGAACGCAGGGAGGGGGAAGTTCGGCGGTGGCATGGCCGAGGTGTAGGTCGAGGCGGTGAAGAAGTCGATGCCGTCCTCGACCGTGTTCTCGTAGGCAGCCAGCGTCACCGTGTGGGGCCCGAAGGTACCGACCCAACCGACCTCGATCGCCTCGAGTCGCTCCTCTTCGAGGTTGACGTTTCCACCGGCGAAGCTCGGGAAGACGTAGGGCAGGGCACAACCGGCGGGGGTCGGAGCCAGGCAGACCTGGTTGATGATGACGATCTCCAGGAAGTTGTTGACCATCGATGGTGAGCGGAAGGCCTCGTTGTAGGAGAAGCGTAGGGTGTTGTTCGGCGTCGGCGAGATCAGCAAGGTCGTACGTGGCGAGAAGACGCCGTCGAGCGGGTCGATCTCGTCGTAGCGCCCGCCGATCAGCCAGCGCACCTTGTCGCCGAACAAGATCTCGTCCTGCAGGAAGACACCCCACTCGTCGCGCTCGTCACCACCCGGCGCGATCGACAGGTCGAACTCGTTCTTCCGCAGGCGGGCGCCGTAGGTCAGGATGTTGCTGGCACCCAAGATCGAGGTGTTGTTGACGTCCAGGTTGTAGGTCTCGCTCTCGAAGAAGAACTGCAGCGGCTGGCCAGTCGGCCCGACGGCCAACAGATTCGTCGCGTCGCCGTCGAGAGCGTTGCCGTAGAGCGAGATCTGCGCCGCCCGCCGGTTCCAGTCGGCCTGGAAGTAGGTCATCTCGGCCTTGTCGTTGATGTCGAACGGTCCGATGCCGGAGTGGACCAGACCGTCGGTGCCGGCGTAGCCGGTGGAGAAGCGCCAGGTAGTATCGGTGGTCTGATCGAAGTCGAGCCGCAGATCGACCTTGGGCTGCTCGGTGCCGCGGTTCTCGAAGTCCGGATAGGGCGTTCCCTGTGGGTTCGTCGGCGAGCCGGTGCCCGGTACGAATCCGGTCGGCCGATCGTAGGGGTCCTGCTCGTAGTAGCCGCCGGAGATCTTCCAGCCGAGGCGATCCGACGCTCCGGCTACCGTCAGACCGGCTAGCGTCGTACCGAGCTCACCGCCGCCGACCGTCAGGCTGGTGCCGACCATCTCGCGCGGTCGCTTGGTGATGACGTTGACCACGCCCGACATGGCGTTGGCGCCCCAGACGGCGCTCCCCGGTCCGCGAACCACCTCGACCTGCTTGATCTCGCGTGGATCGACCGGCATGAAGTCCCACATCACGAAGCCGAAGAAATCGAGGTAGAGGGTCCGCCCGTCGACCAGCACCAGCTGAGCGGTCTCGAGACTGCCGGTAGAGCTCCGCGTCGACATGTTGACGTCGCGCGCGCTGATCTGGGTGACGTTCATGCCGGGCACGTTGCGCAGCAGGTCCCCGAAGTCGTCGGCGGGGATCTGCTCGATCTGCTCGGCCGTGAGCACGC
Source organism: Thermoanaerobaculia bacterium (assembly GCA_033722395.1). Classification (GTDB taxonomy): domain Bacteria; phylum Acidobacteriota; class Thermoanaerobaculia; order Multivoradales; family JAHEKO01; genus JAWVZD01. The sequence goes on from JAWVZD010000329.1 coordinate 2,442, forward strand.
TCACCGCCGCCGGTACCTCGTGGAGCTCCTGCTCGGTGCGGGACGCCGTGACGATGATGACCTCCTCGACCTCCTCCATCTCGCCCTGGTCCTGGGCGACGAGTGGCGAGGCCATCAGGAGGGCGACACACGACAGGAAGACGAACGGGCGAAACTCGGGACGCATCGTTACCTCCTCGGTCCGGTGGCCGTGCGGACCACCGGTCGGTTCGAGAGTTAGCCGGATGCTACCACGGAAGGAGGGGTGGGCGAACCGTCACCGGGCCGTAACCCTCTCGCGGTCAGAGAGTTCCGTCCTCGGCGCGCGCGTAGAGCGAATGCACCCAGGCGGCGGTCTCTGGGTCGAGCGGCGAGCCGAGAGTGGCGGCTGCCTCGACCTGCTCCGGATTGCGCTGACCGACGAGGACGGAGGCGGTCGGGGAGTCGGCGAGGAGCGTGCCGACGAGGGCCTGGAGCACAGGGTGCGGGTGTTCGAGCCGCGCCTCGATGCGTCGCCGCACCTGACGCAATCGCTCGAGGAGGCCGGGATCGCGGAAGCCGCGGACGTTGCGTCGCATGTCGCCGGGCTCGAACTCCGGCGGACCCTCGTACTTGCCGGTCAGCAGGCCGTGCTTCAACGGAGAGAAAAAGGCGACCCCGAGGTCGTCGGCTTCGACGCGCGCCGCCAGCCCGCTCGAGCGGTAGGTGTCGTCGACGACGTTGCGGTACGGCTGGACGACGTCGGGGTCGATCCGGTCGAGCAGCCGCACGATCTTCGCCGCGCTCCAGTCGGAGAGGCCGACGAAGCGGATCTTACCGCTCTCGCGTGCCCGCTCGACCACCTCCAGAGCGCCGTCGAGGTAAACGTCGTCGGGGCCGAAGTCGCAGTGGTGGAAATAGTAGAGATCGATCCGCTCGGTCGCCAGGCGCTCGAGTGAACCGTCGAGTTGTCGGCGCACCTGCTCCGGGTGGTAGTAATGGGGATGGGGACCCTTGACCCATCCGACCTTGGTGGCGAGGAAGATCTCGTCGCGCGGCACATTCGTCCAGCAGCGGCCCAGCAGGCGCTCGGCGTGACCGTCGCCGTAGGCGTCGGCGGTGTCCCAGTGGGTGATGCCCAGCTCCCAGGAGCGCCGCGCCGCTGCCAGGGCCGTGTCGTCGTCGTGTCCACCCCAGCCGACCGGGCGTGCGCCCACCGAGCGGGCGCCGCCGTACGACCAGGTGCCGAGAGCGACGCGGGAGACCTCCACCCCGCAGCGTCCGAAGCGGACCGTGCTCATCTTTCGCGTCATGCGTATACTCTCCGTTCGTAAGGTTTCATTCGAACCGATGCC
>JAWVZD010000330.1:0-3728 GCA_033722395.1 Thermoanaerobaculia bacterium
ACAGCACCAGGATCACGTTGACCAGCATGAGACGCTCGAGGAACGGACCCTCGGTCACCGCGATCTCTTCGAGCGGCACCATCGTCCCGGTCGCGCGCAGCCAGCCGTAGAGCACGACCGCGATCACCACATTGACCGCCGGGCCGGCGATCGCCACCGCCAGCTCCTGCCGCGGCTCGTCGGGGATGCGCTCGAGCCGTGCGACGCCGCCGATCGGCAGTAGGATGATGTCGCGAGTAGTGACGCCGTAGCGTCGGGCAGTCAGGGCGTGGCCGTACTCGTGCAGGATGACGCAGGCGAAGATCGCCAGTACGAAGAGGATGCCGGAGACCGTCGCGGCGAGCGTGTCGCCGGCCATGTAGTGCCTGAGAGCGAGCCAGCCGACGAGCAGCAGGAAGGTGGCGTGCACGTAGACGCCGATACCGGCGAACTCACCCAGCTTCCAGGACCAGCGACGCATGGCAGGCTTCCGCCGCGACCGAGGCTACCACCGCCGGCCGGAGGTTGGCTGGTGAGGGTGAGCGGGCGGGCGCACCTTCCGCTCGCTGGGGGAGGGGGGATGCTCGCTCCAGGTGCGCCCGCCCGCTGAAGAGCCGTCCGACCGGCCGACCACGGGCCGGCCCCAGAGCCGGAAGCTCCGCGCTACCCCCGGTACTTCATCCACCGCCAGATCTCCCCCACCGTCGGCTTCTTGCCGTACATCAGGATGCCGACGCGGTAGACGCGCGCCGCGAGCACCACCATGCCGGCGCAGGCTGCCAGTGTGAGGGCGTAGGAGAGAGCGATCTGCCACACCGGCGGCATCTCGACCGCCATGCGGAGGATCATCAGCAGCGGAGTGAAGAGGGGGAAGAGCGAGGTGACGACGGCGAGCGTCGAGTCGGGATCGTTCAAGACCGGCATGAAGACCATCCACGGCGCCACCACGAAGATCACCCCGATGGCCGAGAACTGCTGCGCCTCTTGCTGGTTGTTGAAGGCCGCCCCGACCATGGCGTAGAAGGTGGCGAAGAGGAAGAAGCCGAGCAGGAAGTAGCCGAAGACGTGCAGCACCAGGGCGAGCGGTAGGGTCGGCATCTGGAAGCCGGCGGGGAGGAGGCTGAGCGTCACGACCCCGGGTGTCGTCAGGGCGACCGCGGTGCCGAGCCAGACGGCGAGCTGGGTCAGCGCCACGCAGCAGATGCCGAGGAGCTTGCCGGCCAGCAGCTCGACCGGCGCGACCGCCGCCAGCAGGATCTCGACCACTCGCGACGACTTCTCCTCCAGCACTCCCAGCATCACCTGGTTGCCGTAGAGCAGGATCGTCGTGTAGAGGACCACGAAGAGGGCCACCGCGACGGCGAACGCACCGCCCCCGCCCTCGGCCTTCGAGCCCTCCTCCGATATCCGCACCGTGTCGAGACCGATGCGCCGGCTCAGCCGGGAGATCGTCTCGACGTCGAAGCCGGCCTCGGCCAGCCGCCGTGCCCGCACCACCTCGGAGATCTTCGCCGCCAGCACCTGCTGGGTGAGGAAGTTCGAGACGCTCTCGGCGTGGTATTCGACCCGGTTCTCGGCCAGGCTCTCCGGGCTCACCCAGACCCAGGACGAGATCTCGCCGCCGAGCACGCGGCGGTCGAGCTCGGCGCGAAGGGCTTCGAGCCGGTCGGACGACTCGGCGGGCGGCCCGGCAGGTAGCTCGACGAGCTCGACCTCGAAGACCGCCTGCTCGCCGACGAGCGAACCGGTCTGTTCGAGAGCGCTCACCAGGTCGGCACCGAGAGTTCCGGTGGTGTCGACCAGCGCGACCCGTTCCTCGGCGCGGGTCTTCGTCATGATGAGCGACGGGACCACCATGAGAGTCGCCATCAACAACGGCAGCGCCACGGTAGCGATCCAGAATCCCTTCGAGCGGATCCGGGTCAGATATTCGCGCTTGGCGACGACCAAGAGGTTCCGCGGCTTCATCTCTCAGGCCCTCAGCTCGTGCGGCTCGACCTCGACCTCGGATCCCGCCTCCCGAACGGCGCGGACGAAGATCTCCTCGAGGTCGGGCTCCTCGGATCGGAAGGACCGCACGTCGAGCTCTCCGACCAGCCGACGCAGAACCTCCACCGGGTCGGCATGGTCCGCCAGCTCCAGGCGCAGGTGGTCGTCGAAGCGGAGCAACGAAACGACGCCTTCGACCTCGGGGACGGTCGCCGTGTCGTCTCGGACGGTCAGCCGGTAGGTGTTGCCGCCGTACCGGCGCTTGATCTCGGTCAGCGAACCGGTGAGGATCGCCCGCCCGCCGGCGATCAGGCAGATGTGGTCGCACAGCTTCTCGGCCTGCTCCAGGATGTGGGTCGAGAAGAGGATCGACTTGCCCTTCGCCTTGTGCTCGGCGAGGGTCTCTTTGAAGAGGCTCTGGTTGATCGGATCGAGCCCCGAGAACGGCTCGTCGAGGATGATCAGCTCGGGTTCGTGGAGCAGGGTGCCGACGAGCTGGATCTTCTGCTGCATCCCCTTCGAGAGCTCTTCGATGCGCCGTCGGGCCCGATCGGCGAGTCCGACCCGCTCCAGCCACTCCTCGGCGCGCTGCCGGGCGTCGGCGGCGGGCATGCCGTGGAGCTCGCCGAGGAAGACCAGCTGATCGATCGGGGTCATGCGGCGATAGAGGCCGCGCTCTTCGGGCAGGTAGCCGATCCGGTCGAGGTCGTCGGGGCGCCGTCGTCGTCCCTGAAAGCGGATCTCGCCCGAGTCCGGCGCGATGATGTCCATGATCATCCGGATGGTCGTCGTCTTGCCGGAGCCGTTGGGTCCGAGCAGGCCGAAGACCGAGCCCGCCGGTACCTGGACCGACAGGCTGGCCACCGCGTCGAGCGTGCCGAATCGCTTGCGGACGTCGACGATCTCGAGAGCGGCAGTCGTTGGCATCTGGTGCGGGTGACCGAAAGCGGGACCGGTGTCGGGGCGGCGTCGCGTAGTCGGACGAGGCCGGGCGCATCCCGAGTCGATGCGGAGAGCCGAGCCGTCGACCGAGATGGTCTCGTCCGTGAGGGCGACCTTACACGGTTTCGGCGTCCCGGGTGGTGTTCGACCGCCTCCGTAGTCGCGCTGCGCCCCGCGCCCGGAGGCTCGGCCGAAGGGGTGTTGAGTTACAATGCGCCCCCACCGGTCGACGGTGTCTCGAGGCGCCGGCTGAACCCAAGGCGCCGCCCATCCCGAATCTACGCCCCGAAGCGATGCTGAAGCGATCCGTCCACGCTCTGCTCCTCGTCCTCCTCGTTCCGGCGTTGGCCGCGGCGGTGGAGGGTCGGGTCGAGTCGACCGGCGGAGTGCCGATCGAGCAGGCACGGATCGACCATCCGGACTCGGGAGCCCATACCTTCACCGACGGTCGCGGTCGCTTCCGCCTGCCGGACGTCGAGCCGCCGGCCGAGCTCGTCGTCTCGCATCCCCGCTTCCATGCTCAGGTCGTCGACCTCGAAGCCAGTGACACCGCCGAGCTGCTGGTTACCCTGGTCGCCAAGCAGGCGATCTTCGAGGAGATCGTGGTCTCCGCCAACCGTGGCGAGAGCGTCTTCGCGCCGGTCAGCGTCGCCGCCGAGATGGTCGAGCCCGACGACCAGCCGGCGCCGCCCAGCTCGGTGACCGAGATGGTGACGCAGGTTCCGGGTGTGTCCGAGAACGGCCAGGGCGGACTGTTTCAGGTCTATTCGGTGCGCGGCGTTTCGCGGCAGCGCATCCTGACGCTCCTCGAGGGGACC
>JAWVZD010000331.1:0-3725 GCA_033722395.1 Thermoanaerobaculia bacterium
GCGCCGAGATCGACTCGGCCCAACCCCCCGGGAACCCGTGCCAGTTGCCTCCCACGAAGAGCACCCAGAGGACGAAGCCGTGCACGCACCCGAAGGCCAGGAAGCGCCCATAGTACCGACGCACCGTACCGGGCGATCCACGGACGAGCTCGACTGCGACCAGAGCCACGAGTGGGACGACGATCGCTGCGAGGCTGATGATCCAGCCGGCATCCAGAATCACGGGGAGATTCTCCGGTGGAGACGCCGGAGCCATTGCCTGGTCGTCCACCTCATGTGCTGGTCCCTAGGAGACGAGTCGTCGTAGATGTCCGGGTTGTTGAGCAACGTCCACCAGTGCCCCCAAGGTGGATGGTAACCGGAGTGCGAGTACGAATCCTGCCATCGATGCAGGTGTCTCCCGAATGCTTCCAGATCGCAGCGACGTATCGCATCCCATAGGTCGTCCGAAATCTCTGACCGATAACTCGCATCCCCGAGGCCCCGAGGACCAAAGTGTTGCTCGGTTCCGCCAAATGGATTCCACGGGCTCGTCGACCAATCTTGGTCCATACCTCTGTTCGCATCGGCGATCGTCTTGGCCTGCCCCCATGTAAACCCCTCCACATAGGCCACATAGTAGGTAATGGCCCAGTGATCACGAGTCTTGTACAGGCCATCGGAATCGGTCCAGTTGGTCGGATCGCCCAGAACATACGCGTACAAGTTCGCGTCCCCGCCGCCGAACCCGATCGGGTCCTTCGCCGTCCACCTCCCCACCTCCGGGTCGTAGTCCCGGGCGCCGAAGCGCACGAGACCGGTCTGGGGGTCGTAGAGACCGCCGGCGAAGCCGAAAGGCTGGAAGCCGGGGTTGGTGTCGAGGAGGATGCGGCCGAAGGCGTCGTAGTCGAGGCGTTGTGCGATCGCTCCGGTCGCCGTGTCGACCACCAGCCGCGGGCTGCCCAGGTGGTCGGAGACGATGCGGTACGTCGCGCCTCCCTTCTCCATGTAGGCGGGGACATTCGGGCGCGAGCCGTAGACGAAGCGGGAGACCACGGCGCCCGAGCCGTCGAGCTCGGCGACGGGGTTCAACTGATCGGCATAGAGAAGGCCCTGCACGAGCACGCCGTCGATCCTCTTGCCGACGCGGCGGCCCTGGCCGTCGATGACGTAGTCGATCGTCACACCGGAGTCGAGGACGACGGTGCGCAGGGCGCCGAAGGCGTCGTAGGTGTAGCTCACCGCAGCGCTACCCGAGGACTTCGCCGCCAGCTCACCGGGCGGTGTGTAGGTATAGGTCAGACTCCCGTAGGAAAGCAGCCGATCCTGGGCGTCGTAGGAACCGGTGGCGCTGCCGAAGGTCCCGGTGTAGGTCAGTCGATTCCCGTTGTCGTCGTAGGTATAGACGCCGAACGGGACGCCGTCCTTGTCGACCTGGAGGAGTCGGCCGGAGGGATCGTACGTGTACTCCCAGACGGCGCTCGTACCCTGGATCGACTCGGTCTTGCGGGTGATCCTCCCCAGCTTGTCGCGGACGTACTCGGCACGGTAGATCTCGCCGCCCGAGACCGAAGCGACCTCCGACTCCATCTCGCCGAATCCATCGTGGCTGCGGCTCGTCGTGACGACACCGAGCGCCGTATCCGAGACGAAGCCGTTGGCGACGTCCCGGGTGATCGAGAGCGCGCCGGCCCGGGTCAGTAGGTTGTCGTCGTCGTAAGCGAAGGTCACGGTGTTCGCTCCGTTCACGTCCTCCGAGCTCGGGCGGAACGATCCATCGTAGCCGCGGGTGACGGTGCCGGTCACGCTGCCGCTCCAGCTGGTTGCAATCGGCAGAGGTCCATCGTAGCCGAAGGTCAGCGTCTCGGCCCCGGGCGCCGTGACCGACGAGAGCCGGCCCGCACCGTCGTAGGCGAGCGTCGTCGTGCCCACCGCGGCGATGACCGAATCGACCCGGCCGGCCGGATCGTAACCGAAGGAGACGACCTCGCCCCCGGGGCGGGTCACCGAGGCGACGTTGCGGTCGAGATCGTAGGTCGTCGAGGTGGTCGGAGATCCCGACCCCACGTCGGGCGGCGTGTAGCTCGCCTCGAAGTCGAGCGCCGTATAGCCGAAACCGTGCGCCAGCTCGTCGGGGGGTGTGAGGGAGGCGAGGTTGCCGTTCGGGTCGTAGGTGAAGCCGATCTGCTCGCTCCCCGGCAGAGTCTGCCGAACGAGACGGTTGGCGGCATCGTAGGCGAAGCTCGTCGTCTGCGAGAGCGGATCGACGATCGAAGCGAGACGGCCCGAAGCGTCGTAGGCAAAGGTCACGGTCCGTTCGTCGACACCGCTTCCCTGGGTGAGCGTCTCGAGGCGTCCGTGGAGGTCGTAGGTCGAAACCACCGGTTCGAGCGTGCCGACGGCCGTCGCTACCACGCGCCCGAGCGCATCGAGGTCGAAGAGGGCCGTGCGGCCTTCGGCACTCGTCAGCCTCGAGCGGTTCGTAGCCGCATCGTAGCTACGCGTGAACGTGCGGCCGTTGACACTCGTCGTCTCGACGAGCGCCGCGAGGCTCAGCGGATCGTAGGGGTCCGACAGGGTGACGCTACGGTCGGCGGTCGTCGTGCGCACCAGACCGCCGGGCGTGGTCACGGTGATCCTCTCGGGCACCGGAGCGAGCATCCCGAAGCGCGGATCGCCTTCGGGATCGTAGACCACGACCGTCCCGTCCGGATAGGTCCGGGTGCGTCCGCCGTTGGTGTGCCAGACGGTGGTCGTGACGTCGGTCGCCGCATCGGTGATCCTCCGCTCGAGCTGGTTGCCGTCGATCTCCTCGGACTCGTAGAGGGTGGTGCGATCGAGCGGCGACGTGAGACCGACCTGGAGAAGGCCACCGGTCTCGATCCGGGTGAGCTCCTGAATGCCGCCGGCGCGATCCCGGTCGCTCGTCAGGTGCCCCATCGAGTCGTACAGGAAGATTGCTCGCTCGAGGCGAGCATCGGTCATCGTGGCCATCAGGCCTTCGGGGCCGTAGGTGAACGACGTCGCTTCCCCCGCGGGGTTGGTGATGGAGGCGATGTAGCCGTTCGGATCGATCGCGAGCTCGGTCCTCTGTCCGAAGGGCGAGACGATGGCGGTCGGCGATCCCCCGGCGTCGCGCTCGACGGTGGTCGTGTCGCCGTCCCGATCTCGAATGCCGACCAGAAGGCCGCCGGCGTCGTACTGGAGGTCGTAGACCGTGACCCCGGTCAGGGCGTCGAGGGTCGCCTCGTGGCGCCCGTCGACATCGAACTGGTAGAGGAGACGACCGTCCTCCGAGGGCACCTGGAAGAGCGCTTCTCCCCGGAGTGCGTTGCGAATTCGCCAGACGACCTGGCGGTCGTTTCCGTACAGTAGATCACCATTCTGGAGAATGGCGAACCCGTCATCGTTGTACATCGTCGCGTCATCCGCCGGGTCGCCCTCGGCCGCGGCGGGGCCGGAGGCGCGCCAGGCTTTCCAGCCCGGTCCCGGATAGATGATTCCGTCGCGGATCACACGGACTCCAGAACCCATCGTGACGTATCCCGTCCCGTCGCCTGCAACGCCTATGTGCTGAGGATATCCGGCATACCTCCAGCACGAGCTCGTGGCCGGCTCGATGTCCTGCACGGGGTCGCTGCAGTACATGCTCGGATGTCCCGCGAAGCGCTCGATGTACCCATCGGGTTTGACCCGCCGAATCTGTCGCTCGCCGCTCAGGATGTACAGGCTTCCGTCCGGCCCGA
>JAWVZD010000332.1:0-3711 GCA_033722395.1 Thermoanaerobaculia bacterium
CGCAGCGGCAGGCGTCGAGGTGGCCGAGCATCTGGCCGACTACATGCTGGCGCTCGTCGAGGCGACCCGTAGCTCGGCCGACTTCGTGCTCGGGGCCTCGACCCGCGCTGCCCAGGGGTTGTTCCGCGCTGCGCAGGCGATGGCGCTGTGCGAGGGGCGGGGCTTCGCCGTGCCGGACGACGTCCAGAAGGTGGCGGTCGACGTCCTCGGACATCGGGTCGTCTTGCGTCACGGTGGAGGACTGGAGGCCGGGCGCCACGCCATCGAGCGCATCCTGTCGGATGTCGCCGTGCCTCTCTGAACGACTCGCCCCGCAGACCCTCGATGAGAACGCGGCCCGAAGGTATCCGGATCACGCGGGTCGGCTTCTGGTTCGTCCTGTTCGTCGTGGTGGTGGCGATCGCCGCCACGAATACAGGCAACAACGCCCTCTACATGGTGCTGGCGGTGATGCTGGCTCTGCTAGTGGTCTCCGGCGTGGTGTCCCGCGCCAACGTCCGCCGCCTCGCACCCCGCCTCGAGGTGCCGGACGAGATCTTTGCCAACCGCCCCTTCCAGGCGCACTGCGAGCTCGGTCACGAAGGGCGCTGGCTGCCGCGTTGGTTGCTGGTCGTGTCGCTCTCTTATGGGCGCGGGCAGTTCCTGGTGCCCTACCTCGCGCCCGGCGAGCACACCTCGGGTCGGGTCGACCTGCTGTTTCCGCGTCGCGGAGTCAGGGTCCTGCGCCACGTCCACGTCTGGAGCGTCTTCCCGTTGGGGTTCTTCCGCAAGGGGACGCGCTACGAGGTCGAGCGGGAGATCCTGGTCTATCCGGAGCTCTATCCCGAGGCCACGGTGGTCGAGGAGCGGGTAGCGCGTCACGGCGATCAGATCAGCAGTCAGCGGGGCTGGGGACACGAGCTCCACTCGTTGCGTGGCTTCCGGCCCGGCGACGATCCGCGCAGCATCCACTGGAAGCGCAGCGCCAGTTCGGGCGGGCTGATCTTCATGGAGCGGGAGGCCGAGGAGGGTCACCGCCTGTCGATCGTCTTCGACAATGCGGTGGGGCGGCTGAGCGAACCGCCCCAGGAGGAACGTTTCGAGCGACTGGTGAGCGAAGCGGCGACGGCGGCGCATCAGTACCTCACGGCTGGCTTCGACGTCGAGTTGGTGACTCGCGAGCGCTCGTCGGGATTCGGCAGCGGCCCGGCGCACCGTCGGCGCCTGTTGGAGCATCTCGCCCGGATCGAGGCGCTGCCCCGCGCGTCGAGCCCGCTCAAGGGGAGCGATCCCGGCTCACCGGAGCTCAGACTGGCGATGCGCCAGGCCGAGGTGGCATGACCTTCGCGCGAGAGAAGCGGCTGCTGTTGGGATGGCTGGCCGTCCTCGTACCTCTCCCTCTGCCGTTCAACGACGTCCTCGAATGGACCTTCCTGCTGGCCTACTGGCTGGCCCTGGCGGTCTTTCTCTATCGTGCGGCCGAGGGAGCGGAGAGCTGGCTGCCGAACTGGGCGATGAACCTGATCGGGCTCGCGTACCTGCCGGTCATCTACCTCGATCTGACGCGCTTCTGGGGCGATCAGATCCTGCGACCGCTGCTCCATCTGGCCGGCTTTGCACTGGTGGTGAAGCTGTTCGCGTTGCGGCGGGAGGCCGAGAAATGGCACCTGTTCATCGGTATCTTCTTCTTCTTCCTCGCCTCGATGGGCACCAGTGTCCATCCGTCGGTTCTGCTCTATCTGATCGCCTTTCTGAGCCTCGCCACGGCGACGTTGATCGAGTTCGCCGCGCTCCACTTCATGGCGCGCTTCGATCGACCGGAGGGTCGACTGGGGAGTCCGCCCATCGGTCGGCTCCTCGCCGGCTCGGTCGTCGCTACTTTGGTGTTGGCCGTGGCCCTTTTTCCCGTCCTGCCGCGCGTCGGCACGCCGTATATCGTCGCCGGCGGTGTGGGTGGTGGCGAAGCGCGAGTGACCTCCTCTGGCTTTTCCGACGTGATGAGTCTCGACGGCATCGGCCGGATCCGAACCAACGAGGCCGTGGCGATGCGGCTCAAATACCCGTCGGCCCCGCCGCCGCGACACGAGCTGCGATACAAAGGCGCGACCTACGATCTCTTCGAGGGGACCGGGTGGCGGCGCAGTCCACGCCGTGAGGAACCGCTCAGACCGGGCGACTTCGGCTACTTCCACCTCGCCGACGGCAAGCCGTCGAGCTGGGTCGACGTCTGGCTGGAACCGCTGGGCTTGAGCAATCTCTTCATCCCGGTCGAGGCGGTCGCCCTCGACGTCCGGTCGCCGTATCTCCTGCTCGACGAGGGGGGTGCCGTCGTTGCCCAGATGCACAGCCTGGACGGGATCTCGTATCGGGTCGCGTTGGGAGAGGGGCCGAGCTCGGCGGCTCGACCACCCGACGAGAGCTCGAACGCGCTCGATCCGAGCGGTATCTCTCCGCGCATCGAGGCACTGGCGGCCGAGGTGATGGGCGACACCGGCTCGCTGCTCGAGCGGTTGCGCCGACTCGAGCGACACATGACGGACAGCTACGACTACACTCTCGATCTACTCGGCCGGAACGCGGACCATCCGATCGAGGCCTTCCTCTTCGAAGACCGCCGGGGCCATTGCGAGTTGTTTGCCTCCGCCACCGTCCTGATGCTGCGCTCGCAGGCGGTACCGGCACGGCTCGTCACCGGTTTCCTCGGTGCCGAGCGCAGCCCGCTGGAGGATTACTTCATCGTCCGCAACTCGAACGCCCATGCCTGGGTCGAGGCCTATCTGCCCGAGCACGGCTGGTTGGTGGTCGAGCCCACCCCGCCGGCGGGGCGGCCTACGGCCGGCGCGGGGACGCTGTGGCTCAAGGCGCTGCAGGCCTACGACTACTTGATCTTCCGGTGGGACCGTTATGTCCTCACCTTTGGGGCCGCCGACCAGATCGGCCTCCTCGCCGGGCTACGCGATCTCTTCGACGGGCTGAAGGTGGCGCTGTTCGGCGACCGCGACGACGGCAAAGCGATTCGCCCCGCAGAGACCGGGGAGGTTCTCGGGCTCGACGAGCCCAGCGAGGGGCGCCGCGGCCCTGCCCGCCAGGCGTCGGCGTGGTGGATCGTATTGGCGTTGACCGCGCTGCTGGTGGCGTTCTGGTCGTGGCGTCGACGGCCCCGCTTCGATGCCACCCGGGCCTACCGAACGCTGCGCCAGCGAGCCCGTCGGCGCGGTCTCGAACTACCGGAGTCGCTGCCGCCGCAGGCGGTGGTCGAGCGGATGAAGAAGACCTGGCCGGAGTCCTCCCGGTCGGTCGAGCGGATCCTGGAACGGTATCTCGAGGAGAGCTTCGGCGGCCGGCGGCTGACGGGAGAGGAGATCGACGAGATCAAGCGCCAGCTCAGGAACGCCGGCCAGAGCATGAAGAAGGCGGCCTGAGAAGCGGAGGCCCGTCGGTTCCCCCGACGGGTTTTCGTCCTCGGCTTTCCGGGTCTCTTCGGGCGTCGGTATGGCAGCGTGGGCAGGAGAGTGCGCCCGAGCGAGAGCGTCTGGCTCGGCCCGACCTGTGCGGACCAGAGGGCCACTCGGGCCTGCTAGTCGAGGTCGCTCGGGCGCCGGCAGCGATCGGGACCGACGAGAAGAAGCGTCCGAGGCTCGGCGGGTGGCGGCAGCGTGCTAGTAGGCGTTGTGCCGGATGCCCCGTAGGGTCATCCAGAGGATCTTCAGATCGAGCCTGAGCGACCAGTTC
>JAWVZD010000333.1:0-3709 GCA_033722395.1 Thermoanaerobaculia bacterium
ACGTCGACCAGGGCGGCGTTACGGCCCGACTGGGTGATCACCGACACGTAGTCGTTCACCTTGTCGCGCTTGACCGCCACCAGGAGCACCTCCATCTCTCCCGGTCCGGCACCCTCTCCCTCCAGCACGACGTAGTCGAGCCGGACGTCGTTGATGTCGAAGGGGATGTACTGCTCCGCCTCCCATTGCAACGACTCGGCGAGCTCCTCCTCGCCCATCGCCGGCACCCCGATCTTCTTGATGATCACCGAGTGGCCCGAAAGGGAGGTGGCGTACGACGACGTCCGTGTGCCGGTCTCCCGGTTGAGCTTCTGGATCGCGTCGACCACCAGCGCCGAGTCCATGATCGACCCGTCGACGATCGCCTCCGGCGACAGGGACTCGATACCGAGCCTCTGCAGCTGGAAGTCGCCCTTGCGCTCCTTGAGCTCCACCAGCTTGATCGTCGAGCTGCCGATGTCGAGTCCGACTACGCTCTTTTGTCGCGAGAACATTTGAACAGTCCGCCCCCGGGAAAACCCAGTGTTTATCCTGGCTTATGCCGGATTCTTAAAGCTTTTCGTGAAACTACCAACAACTTTTCTCGGGTGTCAACCCTGTTCGTCAGCGTCTCGTCAGGAACCGCTCGACCGTGGGGCGCGGATCGTCGTCCCGGGGTTTGCCGGTTCGCTGCGAAAGCTGCTACACTCCTCTGCTCGATCAGAGACTCGGGCTCGGGCCGACCAACGATTACGGGAACGAAAGAAATGTCGAAAGTGTGTGCATATTGTGGCAAGGGAACCGTCGTGGGCCGTAGCGTCAGCCACGCCCACCGCGTGACGGCTCGCCCCATGCGAGCCAACCTCCAACGCATCCGCGTGGTGCTCGACGGCGCCATCCGCAAGGTGTGGGTCTGCACCCGCTGCATCCGCAGCGGGCGCGTCGAGAAGCCGGCGACCCGCCAGTGGTCGCCGGACGAGGCGTAGGTAGGCCTCAGCCCTCCGCCCCCACCGACGTCCCCACCTTCCGATCCACCTGCAGCACCCCCGAGATGTTCTGGATCGCGCCGCGCAGCTTCTCGAGCTGCTTGCGGTGCTTGACCTCGACCACCACGTTGATGAGGCCGCGACCGACCACCTCGGTGTCGGCGTCGATCTGGCGAATGTTGCTGTCGAGCTTGGCGATCACGTCGGTCAGGTTGGCGAGCATGCCGGGGCGGTCCTCCGTCTGGATGACCAGCATCACCGGATAGAGCTCGTCGTCCGAGGAGCGAGCCCAGGCCACTTCGATCTCGCGCTCCGGATTGTAGATCAGCTGCTTGACGTTGGGGCAGTCGGTCGAGTGCACGGAGACACCGCGGCCCCGGGTGACGTAGCCGACGATGTCGTCGCCCGGTAGCGGGCTGCAGCACTTGGCCAGATAGGCCAGCAGGTCCCCCTGGCCGCTCACCTCGATCGGGCTCGACCCGAACGGCAGGATCCGGTTGACCGCCTGCCGCAACCGGCTGGGGTCCTCCCGTTCGGCCTCGTCCTCACTCAGAACACGGGTCACTACCTGGCGCGGCTGCAGCTTGCCGAAGCCGATGCGGCTGTACATGTCGTCGACCTTGCCGAGCCCCTCCGACTCGAGGAACGCCTCGAGCTCGTCGCTCTCGAGGAGCTTCTTCAAGCTGGTGTTGCAGCGCTTGACCTCACGCTCGAGCAGGCGGCGGCCGATCTCCATCGAGCGCTTGTTCTGCTCGGTATTGAGCCAGTGCCGGATCTTGCTCTTGGCGCGCGAGGTCTTGACGAAGCTCAGCCAGTCGCGGCTCGGGTAGCGTGTCGAGCTGGTCAGGATCTCCACCATGTCGCCGTTCTTGAGCGCCGTCCGGAGCGGCTCGAGCTTGCCGTTGATGCGGGCGCCGATGCAGTGGTGGCCGAGCTCGGTGTGCACCTTGTAGGCGAAGTCGAGCGGCGTGGCGCCACGCGGGAACGACAGGACGTCTCCCTTGGGCGTGAAGACGTAGACCTCGTCCGGATAGAGATCGATCTTCAGCGCCGTCATGAACGAGCGCGGATCCGACACCTCCTGCTGCCACTCGAGGAGCTGCCTGAGCCATGGCACGTGCGAGTCCTCCTCGGCCGCCGTACCCGGCTCGCCGCTCTTGTAGCGCCAGTGAGCCGCGATGCCCTCCTCCGCCACGACGTCCATGTCGATGGTGCGGATCTGGACCTCGAACGGCTGCCCCTCGTCGCTGACCAGGGTGGTGTGCAGCGACTGGTAGAGATTCGGCTTCGGCATGGCGATGTAGTCCTTGAAGCGACCGGGGACCGGCCGCCACGCCTGGTGCACGACGCCGAGAGCGGCGTAGCAGTCGCGAACTTCCCGCACGACGATGCGAAAGGCGAGGTAGTCGTAGAGCTGCGAGATGTCGATCCCCTGACGGCGCAGCTTGCGGTAGATCGAGTAGTAGCGCTTGACGCGCGAGCCGATCTCGGCCTCGATGCCGGCCGCCTCGAGCTTCTCACCGAGCCGCGAGCAGACCTTGTCGGTCGCCCCCCGACCGACCTTGAGCTTCGCGGTCAGGGCCTGTTGCAGCTTGGTGAACTGATGCGGATAGAGGTGGAAGAAGGCCAGGTCCTCGAGATCGCCTTGCAGTTTGGCCATCCCCAGCCGGTGGGCGATCGGAGCGTAGATCTCGAGCGTCTCCTGGGCGATCCGCCGTCGGGAGTCGTTCGAAAGGTGCTCCAAGGTGAGCATGTTGTGGTACCGATCGGCGAGCTTGACCAGGATCACCCGGATGTCCTTCGCCGACGCCAGGACCAGCTTGCGGAAGGTCTCGGCCTGGGCCTCGTCGCGGCGCACGTACTCGTGGCGGCCGATCTTGGTGACGCCGTCGACGAGGTGGGCGATCTCGGCTCCGAAACGCTCCTCGAGCTCCTCGGCGGTGGCTTCGGTGTCCTCGAGCACGTCGTGCAGCAGGCCGACCAGCACGCAGGTCTGGTCGAACTGCAGGTCGGCGAGGATCTGCGCTACCTGGAGAGGGTGCTCCAGGTACGGCTCACCGGAGCGCCGCCGCTGGTCGCGATGCTGCTCGGCGGCGTAGTCGTACGCCTCCCTGAGCAGCTCGGCGTCGTAGCTCTTACCGATCTCGTCGAGCCGGCGCATGACCTGGTCGAGGCTCTCGGCCGGGCGCGCCTCGACCGGCGGCTTCGGCTTGCGGTTCGAGGCGCGACGTTTCGGCTTCACCATGGGGCTTCTCCGGTCGCCGTGTCGAAGGTGGCGATCAGGCGCCTATTAGTCTAGTACGACGGGTCGGTGGTCGGCGGCCGTACTAGGTAGATGCCGCCGGTTTCGGGGTCGGGGTGCCGGGGACCGGCTCCGCGCTAGTAGGACTTCCGAGGGGAGGCGTCTCCGCCTGCGGTCTCGCGACGCGCTCGGATCGATGGCGGACTCCGCCCGCCATGGCAGTGCGCTGCTCGACAGCTCCCCGGCACCCCGACCCCGAAACCGCCTACCGCCGTGCCGATCCGAGCGGACACCCCAGCACGACGCCAGAAGGTCGTTCCGAGTTCAGCGCAGCCCAGCGGGCGGGTGCACCTGGAGCGAGCATCCCTTCTCCCCACGCGTGCGGACGGTGCACCCGCACGCGACCCGCGATCGGCACCTCTCGATGGGCCTCCGAGCTCAGCGCAACCCAGCGGGCGGGCGCGCCTGGAGCGAGCATCCCCCTCGTCAAGCGAGCGGAAGG
>JAWVZD010000334.1:0-3703 GCA_033722395.1 Thermoanaerobaculia bacterium
ACAGGGCGCTCCGGCGCCGGCGGCGCGCTACCGTTCGCCGACCGGTGCCGATCTCGTCGCCGGAGGGCCGCTGCCGAGCTCGGTCGTCATGACCTTGGACGGCGGTCTCGCTCGGCCGAGCGCCGTCTTCGGGCTGCCCCACTTCGAGCCCACCGAGTCGGCACCGCGCCAGACCCTGCGCCGACTGGCCGACTGGTACCGGCGCGACCTCGTCTTCTCCCGTCTGCTGGTGCTGAGCGAGATGCTGGATGATCTCGATCTCGCCTGGGGCGACCTCGTCTGGTCGCCGCTCGATCTGACGGAGCGACCGGCCTTCGAGCCTGCCGGCGTCGGCGACCTGCTGCGCTCCGGCGAGCGCATCGTGGTGATCTATCGGGATCGGGGCGAGGTCGGTCGGCTCGACTACGACGATCTCTGCCTCGATTTCGTCCAGAACGCGGCGGTGCGCCCCCTGCGGGAGGTCTTCACCGGCGGCGGCGTCCTGGAGTGGGCCGATCTCGCCATCGCAGAGCAGAGAGGAGAGTGAGATGCCGCCGACGGTAACGCTTATCCCCGGCGACGGGATCGGTCCGGAGGTCGTGGAGGCGACGCTGGCGCTGCTCGACGCGCTCGGCGTCGAGATCGAGTTCGAGCGCCACGACGCCGGTGAGCGGGCGCTCGAGAGACAGGGCCATCCGCTGCCGGACAGCCTGCTCGAGTCGATCGAGCGCAACCGCGTGGCGCTCAAGGGCCCCGTGACGACGCCGATCGGCAAGGGGTTCCGCTCGGTGAACGTCGAGCTGCGCAAGCAGTTCGACCTCTACGCCAATCTGCGCCCGGCCTTCTCGCTCGAAGGCATCCCGAGCCGCTACAGCGACGTCGACCTAGTGGTGGTGCGCGAGAACACCGAGGGCCTCTACAGCGGTCTCGAGCACGAGGTCGTGCCGGGGGTCGTCGAGAGCTTGAAGATCATCACCGAGAAGGCGTCGACGCGAGTGGCGCGCTTCGCCTTCGAGTTCGCCCGCGACCACGGTCGCCGCCGGGTGACGGCGGTTCACAAGGCCAATATCATGAAGCTGTCGGACG
This sequence comes from Thermoanaerobaculia bacterium, assembly GCA_033722395.1. Taxonomy (GTDB): domain Bacteria; phylum Acidobacteriota; class Thermoanaerobaculia; order Multivoradales; family JAHEKO01; genus JAWVZD01. The sequence goes on from JAWVZD010000334.1 coordinate 1,066, forward strand.
GCCTCTTCCTGGAGTGCTTCCGCCGCGTCGCCGCCGACTATCCGGAGATCGAGGCGGACGACCGCATTATCGACAACATGTGCATGCAGCTCGTCATGCGGCCCGAGGAGTACGACATGCTGCTGCTGGAGAATCTCTACGGCGACATCGTTTCGGATCTGGCGGCCGGACTGGTCGGTGGCCTGGGGGTGGTGCCGAGCGCCAACATCGGCGAAGAGATCGCCATCTTCGAAGCCGTGCACGGCAGTGCGCCGGACATCGCCGGCCAGGGGAAGGCGAACCCGACCGCGCTGATGCGCTCGGCGCTCCTCATGCTGCGTCATCTCGGCGAGGGTGAGGCCGCCGATCGCGGCTGGAAGGCCCTGAAGACGGTCATCGTCGAACTGCGGATCCACACGGGGGATCTCGGCGGCGACGCGTCGACCGACGAGTTCACCGCCGCGGTCCTCGATCAGATCGGATGAGCGGTCCGACGCTGTTCGACGACGCGTCGGGGTCCGTGCGCTCCGGCCGCGGCACCCAGGACGACTCGGCCGGACGCCCGCTGGCCGATCGGATGCGGCCGCGCGACCTCGACGAGGTCGTGGGTCAGGAGGCGCTGCTGGGCGAGGGCGGTTTCCTGCGCCGGGCGATCACCGCCGATCGGTTGCCATCGATCGTATTCTGGGGCCCACCCGGGTGCGGCAAGACGACGCTGGCGCGCATCATCGCGCGGCAGACGAGCAGCCGCTTCGTGCCCTTCAGCGCCGTGACCTCGGGCATCCGGGAGGTCAAGCAGGTGATGTCGGACGCGGCCCGTCTGCGCGAGTCGCAGGGGACGCGGACGCTGCTCTTTATCGACGAGATCCATCGCTTCAATCGCGCCCAGCAGGACGCCTTCCTGCCGTACGTGGAGCGGGGCGATGTCGTGCTGGTCGGCGCCACGACCGAGAACCCGTCGTTCGAGTTGAACGCCGCCCTCCTGTCGCGCACCAAGGTCGTCGTGCTGGAGCCGCTCGGAACGATGGCGATCGTCGAGCTACTGGAGCGGGCGCTCTCCGACCCGGAGCGCGGTCTCGGCGAGGCCCGGATCGGCGATACCCCGGTCGAGGTCGAGCCGGAGGGGCTGGAGACGATCGCTCAGCTCGCCTCGGGCGACGCCCGCAAGGCGCTCAATCTCCTCGAGCTCGCGGTCGAGGACGCGCGGATGCGGGGCGAGGCGCGCGTGCGGACCGAGTCGATCGGCGCCGTGGCGCAGCGCAAGGTGCTGCTCTACGACAAGTCCGGCGAGGAGCACTACAACCTGATCTCGGCGCTCCACAAGTCGATGCGCGAGAGCGATCCCGACGGCGCCCTCTACTGGCTGGCCCGGATGATGGCGGCGGGCGAGGATCCTCTCTACATCGCCCGCCGCGTCGTGCGGTTCGCCAGCGAGGACGTCGGGCTGGCGGATCCGCAGGCGTTGCCGCAGGCGTTGGCCGCGTGGGAGAGCTATCACCGACTGGGTTCGCCGGAGGGCGAGCTGGCGATCGCCCAGGCGGTGGTCTATCTGGCTCTGAGCCCCAAGAGCAACTCGGTCTATGCGGCCTACTCACGCGTTCGGAAGACGGTCGAGGAGCGACCGGCCGAGCCGGTTCCGGCGGCGCTGCGGAACGCGCCGACGACCCTGATGAAAGAGCTCGGCTACGGCGAGGGTTACGTCTACGCGCACGCCACCGAGAGCGGCGTCGGTGGAATCGACTGCCTGCCGGAGAGCCTGGCCGGGGAGCGTTTCTACCGGCCGACCGCGGCCGGCCTCGAGAAGAGGCTCGGCAGGCGCTTGGAGAGGTTCCGCGAGCTGCGCGAGGCGGCGCGCGAGGAGGGGAGCGCAGCGCGATCCGTCGAGTCGGGATCCGCCGAGTCGGCCCCCGTCGAATCGGAGGGCGAATCGGAGGGCGAGGACGAGGGCGAGTAGAGACGCCGGCCGTTCAGTACGAGAGGTTCTTGACGGCGCAGTCGTCGAGCTCGAGCTGCAGTGTGACGTGGTCGATGCCGAAGCGCTTGCCGAGCATCTCTTGCAGGTTCGGTAGCAGGCTGTCGTCGGCGGTGGGGTGGACCACGACGTGCGCCGAGAGCGACTCCATCCCGCTGGTGATGGTCCAGATGTGCAGGTCGTGGACTCCGACGACCTGGGAGTGGTCGAGGAGTACATCGCGCACCTCGTCGACGTCGATATGGGCCGGGCTGCCCTCCATCAGCACCGCGACCGAGTCGCGCAGCAGCGACCAGGCGGAGAACGCCACCAGGGCGGCGATCAGGATCGAGGCGACCGGGTCGAGCCAGAGCCAGCCGAAGCGGTAGATCAGTAGCCCCGCGATGATCGCTTGCAGGCTGCCGAGCGCATCGGTCAATACGTGCAGCCAGGCGCCGCGGACGTTCAAGGAGTGGTCGCGGTGCTTCGACAGGACCGAGAGGCCGATCAGGTTGACCACCAAGCCTCCGGAGGCGACGGCGATCATCAGGCCCGATTCGACCTCCGGGGGCTCCGAGAAGCGTTTCCACGCCTCGATGAAGATGAGCGTCGAGATGACGAGAAGGGCGCTGCCGTTGACCAGGGCGGCGAGGATCTCGGCGCGGTAGAAGCCCCAGGTACGCGTCGAGGTCGCCGGGCGACGGCTCA
>JAWVZD010000335.1:0-3696 GCA_033722395.1 Thermoanaerobaculia bacterium
CGTCTCGAGATCTGCCGCGGTGAGACCGAGCGCCGTGAGGACGTCCCGCTTGGCCAGGTCCACGATCGCGCGCAGGCGAACCCGCGCGTGAATCGTCAGCTTGGGCTGATGCTCTCTCACCGAGCCGCGCCACCAGCGCGAGTACTCCCAGCCGGCCAGGCGTTCCGTCTCGGAGAAGTAGAGACAGTCCACTCCGCGCGGCTTGCAGCGGTTGGGCCGGCCCGAGGTGTAGAGGAAGCGAGGTCGTGGCGAGCTCGTGAACGAAAGGTGCGGCACGCAGCGGACTAGCCGGCGCTCCATCCGACGTCCGTCGAGCCGCGTCAAGGCCTCCCCGAGCTCGGCGCGCCTGCCCGACATCAGCCCGGCATGCCGCTCAGCATGTCGTCGGCCAGCTCGGCCACCAGACCGACCTCGCCGGCGCGGATCAGCCCCAGCGGCGTCCGCCCGTCCAAATCCTCCAGCGAGAGGTTGAGCCAGGCGCGGAACTCGGCATCGGAGAAGACGCTCCGCAGCCGGGCCACCCGCTCATATGCAGCCAACGGTTGCTGCAGGGCCTCCGCGTCCGGGGTCTTCGCCAGGGCCTGACGGGAGCGCCCGAGCAGCCGCGCCATCTCCGCACGCGAGAGCCCGAGCACATCGGCCACCTCCACCCCCGAGAGCCGACCACTCGACGAGCGCAGGTCCACAGTCGCCTCGATCAGCTCGCGGACCTTGCCCAGAGGGTCCGTGGCCTCCCCCCTTCCGCCGCGCCCGACCTCGAGCTTCGCCGAAGCCTCCTCGAGCGCCATGCGCGCCTGCTCGGTGCCGCGCGCGAACTCCACCGCGTCCGGGCGCTCTCCGAAGTAGGAGAGCACCTGGCGGAGCTCGACATCGCTGGGGCGGCGACGGCGTCCGTCGAAAACGATCACCACCTTCGCCGGCCCGGAAGTCTCGCGCAGGCGATCCGACAGCACCTTCAACCATCCCTCGCCCGCGAGCACACGGTCGGGCTCCGCTGCTCGCACGACGGTGATGTCGGGGAGACTCTCCAAGCGACGGACCTGCGGAAGCGTCGCCCTCTCGGCGGCGAACGAGCCTCCGACCCAGCGGGGAATCGTCGACGGGTTGTCGGGACCGGTCAGAAGGACCTCACGCGCGGTGATCTCGGTGGCTCCCATGACCATGCCACAGTACACCCTTCGTCAACTGATCGTCAACTACCCGTCCGAGTGCTCCGAGGTCGCTCGCCTCATCTCCAGCGGTCGACGCCCGATTGCCGCAGCAGATCGAACATGTAGCTGAACTTGACTGTCACGCTCCGGTCGGGGATGCCGGTACCGGCGCGGCCGATGTCGCGGATCTCGTTGTAGACCACGTAGAGGCCGGTGTTGGCGCGGTTGAGCCAGCCGAAGCGCAGGTTCGACGCCCAGAGATCGGCGCGGTCGTTGTACTGCACGAGCCCCTGGACGAAGATCCGCGGCGTGAACGAGTAGGAGATCCGCGCCCGGCCGAGGTTGGTCTCGAAGGACCCCGCCTCGAGGTCGATGTCGTTGTGCTGCCAGCTGACCGCGGTTGTGAAGCGCTCGCCGATCCGGAAGCGGAGCACTGGCGTCATCGCCACCCGGTCACCGTCGAAGAAGCCCCCAGCGACGATCCGGGTCTCGAAGGAGAGCGGCGCCCCCTGATTGGTCCAGAAGATGAGCTGGAGCTCCTCGTTGTCATAGCTCCCCGCCGGCACGACGATCCCCTCCGAGATCTCGAACGGCTCCTTCAGCCCCTCGTGGACGAAGTTGACCCCGGTGTGGACCTCGTAGCCGTTCTTCCACTCCCAGTGGTTGTCGATGTGCAGGAAGCCGGTCTCGTGGAAACCGTCGAAGTCCCAATAACCAGTGTAGGAGACGTGGGGCCGGAGCTCCTGAAGGCCCCACAGGTCGCGCGGGCGCACGGTCCGCAGGATGAACGCGTCGGGCTTGCGATAGGCGGTCCGTGTCAGGAAGCCGACCTCCGGGTTGAAGCCCTCTCCCACCTCGGCGTAGTTGACCTCGTAGGTCCAGGTCTCCGAGTTGTACCCCCCGCCGACGCGGAAGGCGTAGTCGTCCTCGGTGATGCCGGGGGTCTCGGTGCGGGCCGCGAAGGCCTCGAGTGTGGTGTACTCGCCGATCCCCCAGCGGCCGTCGACGGCGTAGGTCAAGTTCTCATCGTCCTCCGTCGCCCCGGCGCCCAAGCCCTCCCGGCCGATCACGATCGCTCCGACCGACGAGCGGTTCGGCAGGTCGCGGCTCACCCGCCCGACCGCGAAGCCCTCCCGCGGCGCCACGCCGGCGACCGGCTCGGCCTGCATGTAGAGGAGGCCCAGGTTGTAGGCGCCGCTCTTCCCCGACATCCTCGCGCCCCAGTCGATTGGCACCTCCTCGCCGTCCGGGCCGAGGCCGATCCGCCGGCTGTAGAAGAGCTCGAGCTCCTGCGGCACGCCGACGGAGAAGAGCCCGGCGTTCTCGAGGAAGAAGGGCCGCTTCTCGGGGAAGAAGAGGTTGAAGCGGTCGAGGTTGATCTGGAGCTCGTCGGCCTCGACCTGCGCGAAGTCGGTGTTGTAGGTCGCGTCGAGGGTCAGCGACGGCGTCACGCTCCACTTGACGTCGAAACCGGCCTCCTCGTCGTCCCGGCGCTCGGCGCCCTCGATCCCGACCTCTGAGCTCTCGGCCAGGGCGTACGGCACGAGCTTCAGGTTCCGCTGGCTCGGCACCTCGAGCCCGGTCAAGCTGCCCGCCAGCGACAGGCGGTAGAGGTTGAACTGGCGCGGCAGCGGAGCCCAGAAGGCGCGCTCGTTGCGGCGCCGGATGTTGCGCTGCACGTTGAAGCCCCAGTGCTGGACGCGGCCGCGCGGGTAGCGCAGGGTGCGGAACGGGATCGCCATCTCGGCGCTCCACCCCGTCGGCCCGACCTCGGTCCGCACCTCCCAGTCGCCGTCCCAGGCGAGGTTGAAGCCCCCGGCGCCGCGAAAGCCCCCCTCGCCCTCCCGGATCACCTGCCCGTCGTACTCGATGCCGGCCGGGTTGGTGCCGAAGACGAAGCCCGACTGGTGATCGCGATAGGTGTCCAGGATCACCAGAACGCTGTCGGTCTCGTCGAGCGGCGAGTCGCGCCGGCTGTCGGCGACGATGATCTCCTCGGGATTCCGATCGTGGCAGACGATCCCGAGATAGAGCGTGTCCGCGGTGTAGACGGCCAGGACCTCGGTCCTCTGCGTCGACGGCCGGCCCTCGTCCGGCGTCGTCTGCCAGAAGCCCTCGACAGGCGTGGTGTGAGACCAGACCTCGTCGCCCGTGACGTTCCCGTCGAGCGTCGGCCCGACCTCGACCCGGGCCGCCTCTAGAGTCGGCCGCTTCTGCGGGGGGCGCTCGGGCTCTTCGGCCCGACCCTCGACGGCGGCGGGAGCAGCCAGCCGGGCTGCGGGTAACGCCAGCAGGCCTGTGGCGAGCAGGGCGTACCGGCGCCCTCGACGGTCGAGTCTCGGAGGCATGCGGCAGCAGATGCTAACAGCGCCTCACCTCGGTGGCCTCATCTCGCCGGCGGATCTCCTCTTCCGTATGCCGATAGACAGTATGAAAGCATGATCCCGAGCTCTCGGCGCGAGACGCACTCCTCGTCTCCGTCATGCGACGCCGCGCGGTGGCCGAGGTCTTGAGCTTCGACACCGGCTTCGATCGTATAGAGAGC
>JAWVZD010000336.1:0-3693 GCA_033722395.1 Thermoanaerobaculia bacterium
ATGCGATCGAAGAAGACCTCCGAGAGCCCCAGCGGATCGAGCAGCAGGAGCGATTTCAGAGCGATCGCCTGAGGCATCGCCAGGAGGCGCTTGAGCTCCGCCGCCCGCTGCTCGAGCGCCTCGTCGGTCAACCGGCCGGCGAGGTCCTCGAGACCCTCCTGGTCGAGGAAGTAGAGCGACTGGGGATAGAAGGCGGCGATCAGGTCCTCGAGCTCGCCGAGGCTGTACTCGACCTCGCTCAGCAGGTCGCTCTCCTCGAGAGCCGGTCCGAGCACCTCCATGAACTCCTCGTACGGCTCCAGGACGACTCCCTCGGGGATGCGCACTGCCACCACCAGGAAGTCGAGACTGCCGAACTCCTCCAGCGTCTCGCGATAGGTCTCGACCGCCGGCTCGTCGCGCGGCAGGAGGTTCAGCACGTCGGTGTCGAAGTCGAGCCGAGTGGCCAGACCGATGCCGGTCGCCACCGCCAGGCCGACGACCAGGAAGACGGCCCGATGGTGGCGTGCCGAGAACAGCGCCAGACGCTCGAGTAGCGGCCGCGTCATCCGGCGCTCCCCCCGTTGCGGCGATCGGCCCGCCACAGCTCGACGAGCTGGGGCGAGTAGCGCAGGAAGTACTCCACCCCGGAGTAGACCGTCGTGATCAGAGCCACCCAGAGCGCCGCCGGAGCCAAACGCGAGAACTCGCCCAGCTGGTGCTGGACGATCAGCACGGAGACGGCGACGATCTGCGTCCCCGTCTTCACCTTGCCCGACCAGGTCGACGCCACCAGGATGTTCTCCGCCACCAGCACGCTGCGCAGGGTCGACACGGCGAACTCTCGCGCCACGATGACCGCCACCATCCATGCGGGCGCCAGCTCGAGCTCGACCAGCGAGATGAAGGCGGCCGACATCAGGATCTTGTCGGCCGCCGGATCGAGGAGCTTGCCGAGCCGCGTCACCCGTCCGTGCCGCCGCGCCAGGTAGCCGTCCAGGAAGTCGGTCGCCGCGGCGACCAGGAAGACCCCCAGGCCGACGAACTCCTTGCCCTCGAACTTCGTCAGCAGCACCGCCACGAGCACCGGCACGAGCAGGATGCGGAAGAGCGACAGGATGTTGGGCAGATGGACCATGAGCGAGCCCGCTCGTCGAGCGACGTTGCGGCGAGCCCCGGTGGCGTTCAGCGGCCTGGGGGCGGCGTGGTGGTCATGACGAGTCGACCGTCGCGCCGCACCAGATACGTCTTGCGCCCCTCGCCGAGTGTGCCGGCGGGAATATCGACGAACTCGCTCCCCCGGTAGACGCTCAGCACGCGCCGCAGGTACTCCCGCGTCTCGGCGTACGGTGGCACGCCGCCGTGGCGGCGCACCGCCTCCGGACCGGCATTGTAGCCTGCCAGCGCCAACGTCAGGTCGTCCTCGAAAACGTCGAGCATCAGGCGCAGGTACTCGGTACCACCGCGCACGTTGGCCTCGGGATCGAACGGGTCGGCCACTTCGAGCTGCGCCGCCGTCCGCGGCATCAGCTGCATCAGGCCCATGGCTCCCTTGTGGGAGACGGCGACCGGATCGTAGCCCGATTCGATCTGGATGACAGCCCGCACAAGGAGCGGGTCGAGACGCCGCACGGTGGCGTGCCGCTCGATGATCTCGAGCAGGTCCGAGGAGGGCTCGGTGAGCCGCGGCGCCAGGCGATGCGACACCGGCGGGGGATCGTTCGACAGCAGGGTGCGTCCGTCCGGGGCGCGGACGATCTCGACCTGCCCGGCGAGCGGCGCGGCCGAGGTCAGGCACACCGCGAGCACGACGGAGAGACCGACGATCCGGGTGGCCCCGGCTCGGCCTCGAAGCTCGCTCGACGATTGTCGGCTCACGCGTCTCCCCGCGCCTCGAGCAGCGTCCGCACGATCTCGCTCACGCCCGCGAGCGCCTCCTCGAGCTTCTCGGGGCTCCTCCCCCCGGCCTGTGCGAAATCGGCGCGCCCGCCACCATTTCCGTCCACTCTCTCCGCGATCTGCTTGGCGAGTCTACCAGCGTGCAGGCGATCGGAAAGGTCCTCCGTCACAGCGATCACCAGCGATGCCTTGTCGTCCTGGCGGCTCCCCAGAACGACGACCCCCGAGCCCAGGCGAGACCGCAGCACGTCGGCCATCGTCCTGAGCTCCGCGGCCGGCGCCGGCGGAACCTCCTTCGACAGCACGCGAACGCCGTCGACGTCGGTAGCGCGGTCCTCGTCGGAACCCTTCCCGGCAACCATCCGGAGCCTCAGATCGGACAGCTCCGACTCGAGATCCCGCAGGCGCTCCTCGAGGCGACCGATCTCGGCCGGCAGCTGATCCCGGTCGACCTCCAGCGCCGCCGCCGCGGCGTCGAGCACCTGTCGATCGCGCCGGACGCGCTCCAGCGCGCCCTCTCCGGTGAGTGCCTCGATCCGCCGCACGCCCGAGGCCACACCGCGCTCGGAGACGATGCGGAACGGCCCGATCGCACCCGTGTTCGAGACGTGACAGCCACCGCAGAGCTCGAGACTCTCCACGCGGTCGCCGGCGGCGTCGCCGTCCGAGCCCGTCACCGAGACGCCATCGAGATCGAGGGGCGGAACACCGACAGTGCGCACTCGGTCGCCGTACTTCTCGCCGAAGAGCGCCATCGCCCCTGCATCGACCGCCTCGTCGAACGGGCGGTCGGCGACGATCTCGGTCGGCTCGGCCTCGAGCACCCAGCGGTTGACCAGCTCCTCGATCGCCTCGATCTCCTCGTCCTCGAGCGGCCGGGAGAAGGTGAAATCGAAGCGAAGCCGATCGGGCGCCACCAGCGAGCCGGCCTGCCGCACGCTCTCGCCCAGCACGTGGCGCAGCGCGGCGTGGAGCAGATGGGTGGCGGTGTGGTTGCGCTCGGTGGGGCGGCGCAGCGCCGCATCGACGCGCGCCGTGAGCGCGGCGCCCGCCTCGAGAGTGCCCTCCGCGACGCGGACGCGATGCAAGTAGATGCCAGCACGGGTCTTCTGGGTATCCAGCACCTCGGCGCGGCCGCCGTCCCAGGCGAGAATGCCCCGGTCGCCGACCTGGCCACCAGACTCGGCGTAGAAGGGGGTGCGGTCGAGCACCACGTAGCCCTCGTCGCCGGTGGCGAGCGCGCTCGCTCGGCGGGCCCCGGCCGACGAGCCCCCCTCGTCGACCGAGACGAGCAGCAGGACGTCGACCCCGGTCAGCTCGAGGGCGTCGTAGCCCTCGAACTCGGTCCTGGCGATCTCCTTCGCCCTGCCGACCTGCTCGACGACATCGCCGACCGCCCGCATGACCAGCTGCGATTCGGCCCCCGCGCTCCTCGAGCGCGCCCGCTGCTCCTCCAACGCCTGCTCGAAGCCCTTCCGGTCGACGGTGAACTGCTCCTCCTCGGCGATCTCCTCGATCAGCTCGAGCGGCAGGCCGTAGGTGTCGTAGAAGCGGAATACCGCCTCGCCGGCGAGCTCCCGCCGGCCGGCGGCGCGACTCTCGTCGATCGCCTCCTGCACCTGGGTCGAGGCGACCGCCACCGTGGAGAGGAACTTCTCCTCCTCGGCCCGGACAGTGGCCTGGTTCGCCTCCCGAGTCTCCGCCAGCTCCGGATAGGCGGTCCCCATGACCTCTTCGAGCACCGGGACCAGGCGAGGGAGGAACGGCTCTTCGAAGCCCAGGTGCATCCCGTGGCGCACCGCACGGCGGAGGATC
>JAWVZD010000337.1:0-3684 GCA_033722395.1 Thermoanaerobaculia bacterium
CAGCTCGGCCCGCGCCCACTACACCGAGCAGATGCTCCGCCTGATCGCCGGCGCGGCATTCGTGTGGGCCGTCCCCGAGATGCGATTCCCTCGCTTCTTCGAGATCTTCGGCTGGTTCCTGGCCGGTTCCGCGCTCGTTCTCATGGTCATGCCGTGGCACTGGCACCGGCGCTTCGGCGAATGGACGATCCCGGTCGCCGTGCGGCACGCCAAACTCTACGCCGCCGGGGCCTTGGCGCTGGGAGTCTTCGTCCTCTACTCGGTGCTCTAGGCCCCTCTCGACATCCCTATGGCTCGCGGCCTACGAACCGAACTGCCAATAGGGAGCCGAAGGAGAGTGGCTGGGAGGCAGGGATTCGAACCCCGATTCCGCGGTCCAGAGCCGCGTGTCCTACCATTGAACGACCTCCCAGGACGGCCGAAAGGGTAGCAAAACGGCTCGATTTCGGTCAAACACCCGAATCGGTCTCGGACCGCCGTTCGACCAGGCGCCGCTCGAGTTCTTCGGCGGTGCGGGCGAGGCGCTCGAGATCGTCGGGGGAGAGGCCTTCGAGCGCGGCCGCCACGCGGGAAAGTCGCGCTCTACGTCCCGCCTCCATCAGCCTCTTGCCTTCGGCGGTGGCGTGCGCGGTGACCGAGCGACGGTCCCTGCGATCTCGCTCGCGCCGCACCAACCCGGCGTCGACCAACGCCTTGACGATACGAGAGATGGCAGGCCGTGATACCTGCTCGATCTCCGCCAGCCGACCGAGGCTCTGGGGTCCGGCGTAGACCAACACCGAGAGAAGTGAGAGCCGCTCGGGGCTCAGGCCGGTGTCGCGATCGGCCGGCCGCGCCAGGCGCAAGAGGCGAATGGCGGTCGAGTGCAGGGCGTTGGCGGTCCGGTTGCGCGGTGTGTCCGCGACTCCTTTCGGAAGTGGTGGTATCGACATTATGGTAAACTTTGTTAACTATTAATGGGCTAAAGTAGTTTACCATCCGACAACGACCCGAGAGGTAATCGCGCATGGCGAACATGGAGATCGAAGGGATCGGTCAGATCCACATAACCGTCGACGACATCGACCGCGCGGTGGCGTTCTACCGCGACGTCCTCGGCCTGCCCCTGCTCTTCCAGGTGCCCGAGCAGTCGATGGCGTTCTTCGACTGCGGTGGAGTGCGCCTCTATTTGGGTCGGGCCGAGGCGGACGGACTCGTCTCGCGTCCCCTCCTCTACTACCGTGTGCCCGATATCGGCGGCGCCTGGGAGCGGCTGCAGGAGCTCGACGTTCCGGCCGTCGAGCCGCCCCATGTGGTGCATCGGTCCGCAGAGACGGAGCTCTGGCTGGCCTCGGTGGAGGATCCCGAGGGCACGACGATCTGCTTGATGGAAGAGCGCGCGGTGGTCGATTCGTAGGACCTTCGGCGGGTCGCCTCTCAGAACAGATCGAGCTGCACGTCGTCGCCGATCACTTTGGCGAAGTCCAGGCCGAGGAGATCGAGCACCGGTTCGGTGACCGGTCGGATCTGCTTGTCGACGTAGTGCTCGTAGTCGTAGGAATTGGCGCGCTCCCGTGCCGGCTCGGGGCCGGCCACGGTCATGACGTAGGCGACCCGGCGCCCCGGATCCTCCGACATCTTGCGCGCCGCCACCACGTGCGGCGGAGTGGTCGAGGTGTAGTCGTCGAGGTCCTTGCGCAGGCCCTTGCGGTAGATCAGCATCTCGTCGAGCTCGCCGTCGCGCAGCCGGGCGACGCGCCGGCGGACGAACTCCTCTACGGGCTCGTCGTGGAAGAGGCGCTCGAAGAGCTCCCGCTGGGTGCGGCGCGCCAACTCGGTCCAGTCGCGGCGGACCGCTTCGAGGCCGGTGAAGACCACGCGGGTTTCGTCGCCGTCGCGAACCAGGCCGGCGTAGCGCTTGCGAGCCCCCCGCGTCCCGTGCCGTACGTGGGGTAGGAAGAGTCGCAGGTAGACGGTGTCGAGCTCGAGTGTCAGACGGCTCTCGGTGCGCCAGATCGCCTCGATGTGGCTGGCCAGCTCGCGATCGAGCAGCTCGCAGAGCTCGCGGCCGAGTCGGTGGGCTTCGCGCTCGTCGTCGCGTTCGGTGTCGACGAACAGGCTGTCGGTGTCGCCGTAGAGCACGCGCAGCCCCTCGAGCTCGATGCGCCGCCGCGCCCAGAGCAGGATCTCCCGGCCGAAGCTGGTGATGGCGTTGGCGATCGCCGGGTTGTAGAAGCGACAGAGCGGGGTTCCGAGGACGCCGAAGAAGGAGTTCATCAGGATCTTGATGGCGTAGGCGGCGATCGCGTCGCCCTCCTGCTGCGCCCGCTGGCGCCGCGGGAAGAGCTCGTCGAGCAGCCCGGGCAAGATGCCCGGCTGGCGCTCGAAATGGGCCCCGTTCGGAGCTCGGATGAGGTCGGCTCCGGGCTCCGGGTGCTCGACGAAACCGAGCGGATCGATCTGGAAGGTGCGGATCAGGCTGGGGTAGAGGCTCTTGAAGTCGAGCACCACGACGTTGTGGAAGAGTCCCGAGACCGGCTCCAGGACCGCTCCACCGCCGGTCTCTTCCGCTGACCGCGACGAGTCGACCGATGGAGCCACCAGGTCGCGCCGGCGGAGCTCGGAGATGTACAGGAAGTCGAAGGCGGCGATCGAAGAGGCGACGCGGTGGGGTGGGAGGCCGGTCAGCCGGCTGCGCTCGACCGCGAGCTCGACGAGATCGAGCTCCTCGAGAATCTGCACGACCAGCCGGGCGTCGGTCAGGTTGTAGTCGACGAACTCGGAGCGCCTCTCGCGGAACATGCGCAGGATCTCGTGTGCGCGCTGCCGCCCGGTGACGGTCTTGCCCTCGCCCAGCACCTCGCGGGCGACGGCGTCGAGCGAGTACTCCTCCATGCGGATGAAGGCACCGTGGAGGAGCGCGAGGCCGTCGAGGACGGCGCGTCCCGGAACGGACACCTGCGAGCTCTGCTGGCGTGAGGAGCCGCGCCGTCGTCGCACGGCGCCTCGGCCGCGGCCGAGATCGAGTGGCACGCCGAGCGCCTCGGCGCGCCGCATCAGAACGGGGAAATCGAACTCGACGATGTTCCAGCCCGTCAGGACGTCCGGATCGAGCTCACGGACCCGACGCGCGAACGACTCGATGAGCTCCTCCTGCGAGTCGACAGCGACCGCTTCGTCGGGCGCCTCCAGGTCCTTCGGCGTGAAGAGCAGCACTTCGGCGGCGCCGCAGCCGACCAGCGCGATCGACAGGAGGGTGCGAGCCTGCGGATCGGTCTCGATGTCGAACGAGAGGACGGAAAGGGAGGGTCGCCAGCGGCACGGGCGCAGGATCGGATCTTCGAACACCCGGTCGATGCGCTTCCCCTTGCGGCTGCGCCCTTCGATCTCCAGGGTGCCGCGGATGCCGTGTTCGATCAGATAGCGGATGGCGAACGGAACGTCCGCTTCGCAGGGCTGGATTCCCTTGTCCCGCAGGCGGTCGCGCAGCGGTGGAGCGTCGGACGGCCGGGGCAGCTCGACCCTCACCAGCGCCTCACCGGCCATCGTCGTCCGGCTCGAGGGTTGCTGGTTACGGGCCCCGATCTCGAGCCCCCGCTCGGCGTCGGTGCTGCGGATCCAGAAGTGGGGCGCGAAGCGGGTGTCGCGGACGAGGAAGCTGCCGCCGCTCTCGAGGACGCCGAAGAGATGGACCACCGGTCGTCC
>JAWVZD010000338.1:0-3682 GCA_033722395.1 Thermoanaerobaculia bacterium
CCCCCTGCGGCCGATCGGATCGATCGGACGGCGCGATTCGGGAATGAATCCCGGCTCCACCCTGTTTTCGAAGTTGATGACGAGAGACTAAGATCTCTCGGACATCTCATACGATCTCGCGGAGGATTTGGCCCGCAGCCTGTAAAGTCGTGCCTGGAGCAGGCGATACCGGTTGCCAAACGGGTCGCCAGACGGACCGCCAGAAGGCCGAACGCTTCGAGGAGAGACGACACGGTGGATTACAAGGACTACTACTCGACCCTCGGGGTCGACAAGACGGCGACGCCGGAGGAGATCCAGAAGGCCTACCGCAAGCTGGCTCGCAAGTACCATCCGGACGTCAACAAGTCGACCGAGGCGGAGAGCAAGTTCAAGGAGATCAACGAGGCCTACCAGGTTCTGTCCGACGAGGAAAAGCGCCAGAAGTACGACCAGTTCGGATCGGCCTGGAAGCGCGCGCAGACCACCGGGCAGGCTCCGGACGGGTTCGAGGACATCTTTTCCGGTTTCGGCTTCGGTGGCGGCGGCTTCCGGGAGGGCGGTGGTTTCCGGGACGCCCAGGGCGGCGGCTTCCGCACCGAGTCGACGGGCGACTTCTCCTCTTTCTTCGAGATGCTCTTCGGTGGCGGGCGGCCGCGGGCGCGAACCTCGTGGCGTGGCTCCGACGAGCCGCGTCCCGCCTCGGGGATCGATCACGAAACCCAGATCTCGTTGACCTTGGAGGAGGCCGCGAGCGGTGGCCAGCGCGAGATCGCACTGCGGGGGGAGGACGGAGCCCGCAGGGTCCTCAACGTCAAGATTCCTGCCGGCGTCCGGCCCGGCCAGAAGATTCGGCTCAAGGGACAGGGAGGGCCCGGCGTCGCCGGCGGGCCACGGGGCGATCTGTTTCTCAAGATCCAGCATATTCCTCATCCCGACTTTCGCCTCGACGGATCCGATCTCCACACCACGGTCGAGGCGGCGCCGTGGGAGGCGGTCCTCGGCGGCGAGGCCGAGGTACCGACGCTCGACGGCAGTGTGCGAGTCAAGATCCCGAAAGGCTCCTCTTCCGGACGCCGCATCCGCCTGAAGGGCAAGGGGTTTCCCGGCAAGAACGGCCGGCGCGGCGATCTCTTCGCCGAGATCCGCATCGTGGTGCCCGACGAACCGTCGGAGAGCGAGCGCGAGCTGTACGAGCGACTCAAAGAGGCGTCCGACTTCGACCCCCGACCGAGCTGAGGCGGGTGCCAGTATCGAGGAGAACGACATGGACCTGAGCAAACTGACACAGAAATCACAGCAGGCGCTGCAGGAGGCCCAGAGCCTCGCCGTATCCCACGGCCATCAGGAGGTCGATGGAGAGCATCTGCTGCTGGCGCTGCTCGAGCAGCCCGAAGGCCTGGCCGTGCGCCTGTTCGGGCGCATGGGCGTGCCGAACGAGTCGCTCGCCGCAGCGCTCACCGACGAGCTCGAGCGCCGGCCGCAGGTCTCGGGCGGCGGCATGGAGATGGGCAAGGTCTACGTGACCCCCCGACTGCAACAGCTGCTCACCGCCGCCCGAGACGAGGCCAAGCGCCTCAAGGACGAGTACGTCTCGATCGAGCACCTCCTTCTGGCCCTCGCCGCCGAGGGCGACGAGAGCGCCGCCGGCCGACTCCTCGCCGAGCGCGGTGTGGACCGCGCCCGCGTTCTCGAGACCCTGCGCCAGGTGCGCGGCTCCCAGCGGGTGACCAGCGCCACCCCCGAGTCGGCGTACGAGGCGCTCGACAAGTACGGTGTCGACCTGGTCGAGCAGGCCCGTCGGGGCAAGCTCGACCCGATCATCGGCCGCGACTCCGAGATCCGCCGCGTCGTCCGCATCCTGTCGCGCAAGACGAAGAACAACCCCGTGTTGATCGGCGAGCCCGGCGTCGGCAAGACGGCGATCGCCGAGGGGCTGGCGCAGCGCATCGTCAAAGGAGACGTCCCGGAATGGCTCAAGGAGCGCTCGATCTTCTCCCTCGACATGGGATCGCTCCTGGCCGGTGCCAAGTACCGCGGCGAGTTCGAGGAGCGCCTGAAGGCGGTCCTCAACGAGATCAAGGAGAGCGAGGGCCGCATCCTCCTGTTCATCGACGAGCTCCACAACATCGTCGGCGCGGGCCGCACCGAGGGATCGACCGACGCGGGCAACCTCTTGAAGCCGATGCTGGCGCGCGGCGAGCTGCACTGCATCGGCGCGACGACGCTCGACGAGTACAGGAAGTACATCGAGAAGGACGCGGCGCTCGAGCGTCGGTTCCAACCGATCCTGGTCGACCCGTCGACGGTCGAGGACACCATCTCGATCCTGCGCGGGCTCAGGGAGCGATTCGAGGTTCATCACGGCGTCCGCATCCAGGACAACGCCCTGGTCGCGGCGGCGACGCTGTCGAACCGCTACATCACCGACCGCTACCTGCCCGACAAGGCGATCGACCTGGTCGACGAGGCGTGCGCCATGATCCGCACCGAGATCGACTCGATGCCGGCCGATCTCGACGAGGTCACCCGTCGCGTCATGCAGCTCGAGATCGAGGAGGCGGCGCTCAAGAAGGAGAAGGACAAGACGTCGAAGGCGCGCCTCGAGGCGCTGCGCAAGGAGCTCGCCGATCTCAAGGGCGAGGCCGACGCCATGCGGGCCAAATGGGAGGCCGAGAAGGGTTCGATCGAGCGGGTGCGCGAGCTCAGGAAGGAGATCGAGCGCCTGAGGCACGAGATCGAGCGAGCCGAGCGCGACTACGACCTCGATCGGGCTGCCGAGCTCAAGCACGGACGCCTCCCCGACCTCGAGGCGGAGCTGGCCGAGCGTGAAGCCGAGATCGAAGGCGAGACCGAAGGGCCGCGCCTGCTGCGCGAGGAGGTGACCGAGGACGAGATCGCCGAGATCGTCTCGAAATGGACCGGCATCCCGGTCTCCCGCCTGATGGAGGGCGAGCGCGAGAAGCTCCTCCGGCTCGACGAGATCCTGCACCGACGGGTGATCGGCCAGGACGAGGCGGTGCAGCTGGTCGCCGACGCGGTCATCCGTGCCCGTTCCGGGATCAAGGATCCTCGGCGGCCGATCGGCTCGTTCATCTTCCTCGGCCCGACCGGCGTCGGCAAGACCGAGCTCGCCAAGACTTTGGCCGAGGCCCTGTTCGACAGCGAGGACAACATGGTGCGCATCGACATGAGCGAGTACATGGAGCGCCATGCCGTCTCGCGTCTGGTCGGGGCGCCACCGGGCTACGTCGGCTACGAAGAGGGCGGCCAGCTGACCGAGGCGGTGCGGCGCAAGCCCTACTCGGTCATCCTCTTCGACGAGATCGAGAAGGCGCACCAGGACGTCTTCAACATCCTGCTGCAGATCCTCGACGACGGACGGATCACCGACGCCCAGGGCCACGTCGTGAACTTCAAGAACGCGGTGGTCATCATGACGTCGAACATCGGCTCGCATCTGCTCTTGGAAGGCGTCGGCTCGGAAGGCGAGATCGAGGAGTCGGTGCGCGACGAGGTGCTCGAGCAGCTGCGCTCGCACTTCCGGCCGGAGTTCTTGAACCGGGTCGACGACATCGTCCTGTTCAAGCCGCTCACCCGGCAGGAGCTGGAGCAGATCGTCGACCTCCAGACCGCCGATCTGCGGAGCCGCCTGGCCGAGCTCGACGTCGAGCTCGAGCTCACCGACGCCGCCCGCCGGCAC
>JAWVZD010000339.1:0-3681 GCA_033722395.1 Thermoanaerobaculia bacterium
AAGGGGTTCCCCTGGTACGTCGTCGAGTCGCTGCTCTTCGAGACCGGCTATCAAGCCGTGGTGCTGCATCGGATCGCCAGCTTCTGGAAGCGGCACCGCATCCCCGTGCTCGGACCCGCGACCGCACGGCTGAATCACTTTCTGACCGGCGTCGACATCGCCCCGGGAGCGGAGATCGGACCGGGACTCATGATCAGTCACGGCACCGGCATCGTGGTCGGCAACGCGACTCGCATCGGCGCCAACGCCCTGTTGATGCACGGCGCCACGCTGGGGGCACCGACCACCGCTCGGATCGGCGAGATGCCGACGGTGGGTGACAACGCGGTGATCGGCGCCGGCGCCAAGCTGATCGGCGGCATCACGGTGGGTGACGACGTCCTCGTCGCCGTCAATGCGGTGGTGACCTGCGACGTGCCGAGCGGCAGCAAGGTGCTGCCGTCGGGCGAGATCGTGCACCGCGCGGCCGACGATCCCTCCACCGATCCGGTCCCCGCGATGGCGGCGCCGGAGGGCCCGCATGACGGCTGAGAACAGGCGCCGCGTGACCCTCCGGCGCTGGTCGAGCGCTGCCGGTGCGCTGCTCGTCGCCTTCGCCGCGTTCGCACAGCCCGCCCCCCCTCCTCCCGGCGAGCGCCTGATCGAATCGGTCGAGTTCTTCGTGCGCGACGCGGCACGACCCAGCTGGTCGACCCAAGGGGATTGGATCGCCTACGACAAGCCCGGCTCGGACGGCTATTCGGATCTCTACATCGCCCATCCCGATGGGCGTTACGACCGCTGCCTGACGTGCGACGAGCGGACCTTCCGACGCCAGCACGCCGGCAACGCCGACTGGCATCCGTCCGGGCGCTACCTGGTCTTCCAGGCGGAGCGCCCGTTCGCCTCGGGGGGCGAGCCGTACCCGTTCCTGGCCATCCCCGGGCGCAGCCGCGGCAGCTCGCTGTGGGTGGTGTCGCTCGACGGCAAGGAGTTCTTCCAGCTCTCGGGCCAGCAGGAGATCGCTTACCCTCCCCACTCGCCCCGCTTTTCCTACGAGGGAGACCGTCTGGCGTGGAGCGAGCGCCTGGCCTCCGGCGGCACCTGGGGAGACTGGGTGATTCGGGTCGGCGAGTTCGCCGTCGGTCGCGGGGTCGTGCGGGTGCGCGACGTGGCCACCTTCGAGCCCGCTCCCGACCGGGCGTTCTACGAGGTCGGCTCCTTCACCCCCGACGACCGCGGTCTGCTCCTCGCCGGCAACCTGGTCGAAGGCCAACCGATCGACGGCCTCGACCTCTACGTCCTCGATCTCGAGTCCGAGGAGGTCGTCCAGCTCACCAAGAGCCTGTCGGAGTGGGATCGCTGGGGCCTCTTCGCGCCCGCCGGCGGCGTCGTATCCTGGTCGTCCGGCCAGACTTTCCATCGCCCGGCGAGGCCGCTCGCTCGGACCGATATCTCGGCGGTGGTGCAACTCGATCTCTGGCTCGGCGCGGCGGACGGCAGCTGGAGCCGGCGGCTGACCGGCTTCAACGATCCGCTCTCCGAGGAATATCTCGGTCGCGTCATGACCGGCCCGAGCGCCTGGGCACCGTCCGGCGATCGCATCCTCACCACCGTCACCCCGCTCGCCGATCCGGCCCACAGCGATCTGTTCGTAGTCACCCTGAAGCAGCCGTTCGGACCCGGCGCTCTCTTGTCGACGGGCTAGAAAGGAGTCCCCATGCGTGTCGCCATCTCCGGCTCCTCCGGTCTCATCGGCTCGGCCCTGACCCGAGCCCTAGAGGACCGCGGCGACGAGGTCGTCGCCCTGGTGCGCTCGCGCTCCGACGACGGGGCCTCCGCCGCGCTGTGGAAGACCGATCAGGGGCTGCTCGAGCGCGACCCCGTGCAGGGCGTCGACGCAGTGGTCCATCTCGCCGGCGCCGGTATCGCGGAGAAACGCTGGACGCAGGAGCGCAAGAAGCTGATCTACTCCAGCCGGGTCGAGGGCACTCGCCATCTCGTCGCCTCGTTGGCGTCGCTCGAACGGCCCCCACGGCGCTTCCTGTGCGCCTCGGCCATCGGCTTCTACGGCGACCGCGGTGACGAGCGGCTGGACGAGACGAGCGACTCCGGCGCCGGCTTCTTGGCCGAGGTCTGCCGCGCCTGGGAGAACGAGTCGCGGGCCGCCGAGGAGTTCGCCGAGCGCGTCTACCAGATCCGCACCGGCATCGTGCTGGCGGCCGACGGCGGCGCCCTGGCCAAGATGCTGACCCCCTTCAAGCTCGGCCTCGGAGGGGTGATCGGCTCGGGGCGTCAGTACATGAGCTGGATCGCGCTCGCCGACGAGGTCGGCGCCATCCTGCACCTGCTCGAATCAGACGCCGAATCCGGTCCGGTGAACCTGACCGCGCCGCGACCGGTGACCAACCGGGAGTTCACCAAGGCGCTCGGTGACGTGCTCGGACGACCGACCATCCTTCCCCTGCCGGCGTTCGCGGTCGAGCTCATCTTCGGCCAGATGGGAGAGGAGGCGCTCCTCGGCTCGCAGCGCGTCGACCCGGAACGGCTCGCCGCCGACGGCTACACTTTCCGCTACCGCGAGCTCGAGGCGACTTTGAGGGACATCCTCGACGACTGATCGATCGGGACCGACAGCGGTCTCCGTCTGCAGGGGCGGCCGTCGTCGTCGCGAGCCACCGAGCCACGCCCGGGCGGACTTCGTTCGCACCGTCGCGCGGTGATCTCGTCGACCCGAGCCCGACCCTCGAGGCGAGATAGAATGCCGCCGGAGGACGCCGCATGGCCCCGGAGGGAGACGCCGAGCGACTGGTGGTGCTGGGGTGTGGCTTCGGTGGCTACTCGCTGCTCCACGAGCTGCCGTCGGGCCTCTACGACACGACCCTCGTCAGTCCGCGCAACTACTTCCTGTTCACGCCGCTTCTCGCTTCGGCGGTGAACGGCACCGTCGAGCTGCGCAGCATCCTCGAACCGGTGCGGCGGCGCCTCCCGGGCCTGCGCTTCGTCGAGGGGGCAGCCGAGCGCATCGACTGGGAGGGCCGGACCATCCACGGTCGGAGCGCGGTCGGCGGCGAGCCGTTCGAGGTGCCGTTCGATCTCCTGGTGGTGGCGATCGGAGCGAGGGTCTCCGACTACGGCATCCCGGGCGTCGCCGAGTACGCCCTGACGCCGGCCTCGGTCGAGGGGGCGCGAGCGATCCGCCGCGCCATTCAGGAGCAGTTCGCCCGCGCCGAGCTTCCCGGCCTCGACGAGGAGGAACGTCGGCGGCGACTCACCTTCGTCGTCTGCGGTGGCGGCCCGACCGGGGTCGAGGTGGCGGCAGAGATCCAGGACCTGATCGCCGAGGACCTGCGCCGGAGCTATCCCGATTCGGCCCATCTGGCGCGCGTCGTCCTGCTCGAGGCCGCCGAGCGCCTGCTGACGAGCTACGACGAGGCGCTCGCCGAGTACACCCGCGAGCATTTCCGGCGCGAGAACATCGAGGTCAGGACCCGTTCCCCGGTGGTGCAGATCCGCCGCGGCGAGGTCCGGCTGGCCGACGGCAGCCGGCTCGCCTGCGGCCGCGTCATCTGGGCCGGGGGCAACGGTCCGCTGCCGCTCGCCGAGGCGTTGGCACCACCGGGAAGTCCCGCAGGGCGGATTCCGATCGACGAACACCTGCGACTGCCCGGCCACGACGGCGCCTGGGCGATCGGTGACTGC
>JAWVZD010000340.1:0-3676 GCA_033722395.1 Thermoanaerobaculia bacterium
ATGCCGGTCTTCAAGCCGTGTCAGAAGTCGGCCGCCAAGACGATTCTGCGGCCGGTCACCGAAACCGACGTCGAGGCGCACGAGCGCAAGGTCGAGAAGGAGATGGCGGCGAAGCTGTTCTGCCGTGAGCGCTCCCGTGAGCTAGAGCTGGGAATGAAGATCTCGAAGGTCGACTTCAGTCTGGACGGAGAGCGCGCCAAGGTCTACTTCACCGCCGATGGCCGGGTCGACTTCAGGCGCCTGGTCCGCGACGTGGCGCGTCGCTTCAAGACCAAGGTGCGGATGGTGCAGGTCGGGGCGCGTGACGAGGCGGGCCTGATCGGCGGCGTCGGCATCTGCGGGCGGACGCTCTGCTGTTCGACCTGGCTCACCGACTTTCGACCGATCTCGATCCAGATGGCGAAGCGGCAGAACCTGAGCCTCAATCCGTCGAAGATCTCCGGGCAGTGCGGACGGCTGTTGTGTTGCCTGGCGTACGAAAACGACCAATACGAGAAGCCTGGCAAGAGGAAGCGCGCCTAGGCTCCAGACAGATGCCGATGGGAAATCGAAAGCTGATCCGTCCGGACGTGCCGAAGGAGCTGCCGTCGCGCTCGACGCGGCGCAAGCAGAGTCCGCCCGAGCAGACCAACGCCGAGGAGTTCTACTACCTCAAGCAGATGTCGGCGCGCACGCCGATGGTCGTGGTGCTCGACAGCGGCGAGGAGCTGCGCGGCTGGATCGAGTGGTACGACAAGGACACCTTGAAGCTGAACCGCCACCGCGAGCCCAATCTAGTGCTGTTCAAGAGCAGCATCCGCTACATGTTCAAGGAGGAGGAGCTCAAGCGGCAGCGGCGTCGGGAAAGGCGTATCGCGGCGGCGAGATCCGATGCCGACGAGGGCGACTCGAACGACGACGGCTCGAACGAAGACGACTAGCCGGAGGCCGCGGCCCGGTCTGCCGGCAGATGCCCGCCAAGCGCCTCATCGCCCTGACGCAGGGTGATCCCGCCGGCATCGGGCCGGAGGTTCTGGCCAAGTTTCTTCTGGGGCGCTCGCCGTCCGCGAGCTGGGTCCCCCTGTGGGTGATCGAGCGCGCCGCGCTCGAACCGCTCCGCGCTGTTCTTCCGGCGCTCGACTGGGAGCGCCTCCGCTTCGTCGATCGCCTTCCCGGACGAGACGAGATCCTGGCGGCCGACGGGGTCGTCGCTCTCGACCCCGTCGGAGTCGCGCGCTCTCTCGTTCCCGGCACCTCGACGGCTGCCGATGCCGCCGGCGCGGTCGCCGCTCTCGATGCGGGGCTCGAGGCGGCGACCAGTGGCCTCGCCGATGCCCTGGTCACCGCGCCCGTCTCCAAGGTCTCGATCGCGCGCCACCACCTGCCTGATTTTCGCGGTCACACCGACTACCTGGCACGGAGGTGCGGTCTCGAGATCTACGGCCGGGACTACCTGATGGCCTTTCTGGCCGGCTCGCTGCAGGTCGCTCTGGTGACGGTCCACCGCCCGCTGGTCGAGGCGATCGGCTCGCTGACGGTCGAGACGATCCACCAGGCGGTAGCCTGCCTCGGGCGGCACGTCGAAGGCCGTATCGCCGTCGCCGGGCTCAACCCGCACGCCGGCGAGGGTGGTCTTCTGGGCTCGGAGGAGGAGACCGCGGTAGCGCCAGCGGTCGAGGCTGCGCTTCGCGACGGGCTCGACGTCGTCGGACCGGAGAGCCCCGATACCGTCTTCGCACGCGCCCTCGATGGCGTCTTCGACTGGGTGGTGGCGCTCTATCACGATCAGGGCCTGATCGCCGTCAAGACGGCCGGCTTCGGCGGGTCGGTCAACTGGACGGTGGGGCTGCCCGTGCTGCGCACCTCGGTCGACCACGGTACGGCCTTCGACATTGCCGGCCGCGGGGTAGCCGACGAGCTGGCGCTGGCCCGGACCGTTGCCACCACGGTGGCGCTTCTGGACGGTGCGTTGCCGCTCGCCGCTCGCCGTCGAGAGGGCCCCAGCGGCGGCGATGGCCTCGAGACCGACGCGACCGGCGGCTGAAGGCGGTCGGCTAGCTGGCGCCCCGGCCGGAGAGCACCGCCGGGATCGTCTTGACGAGGATCTCGACGTCGAGCCGCGGCGACCAGGAGTCGATGTACTCCAGATCGAGCTCCATCCAGCGCTCGAAGTCGACCTCGTTGCGCCCCGACACCTGCCAGAGACAGGTCAGACCCGGACGCATCGACAACCTTCGCCGTTGCCAGCGCCGGTACTGCGCCACCTCTTGGGGAACGGGCGGCCGCGGTCCCACCAGGCTCATGTGACCTCGGAGCACGTTCCACAGCTGCGGCAGCTCGTCGAGGCTGAAGCGTCGCAACAGCCGTCCGACCGGGGTCACCCGTGGATCGTCTCGTAGTTTGAACACCGGGCCTCGCATCTCGTTGCGAGCGCGCAGCTCCTCGAGCTGAGCCTCGGCCCCCTCGACCATGGTGCGGAACTTGTAGAGCGTGAAGCGCCGGCCGTTCAAGCCACAGCGCTCCTGCCGGAAGAACACCGGCCCCTTCGAGGTCGCCTTGATCAGCAGCGCGACGAGGGCGATGAGCGGGGCGAGCAGCACCAGCGCGACCGCCGCGACCACCAGGTCGACGGCCCGTTTGGCGAACAGCTGGATCTGATCGGTGGGACCGGTCGAGAAGGTCATCATCGGCGTGCCGCCCATCTCCTCGAGATGGGGCTTGGCGCGGCTCTTGGGAAATAGAGTCAGCGCGAAGCGGGCGGTCACCCCGAGCTCCTCGAGCTGAAGCACGAGGTCTTCGAGATCATCGAAACGCCGCCGCTCGGTGGTGAAGATCACCTCGTCGACGACCTGCTGCTCGGCCAGCCGCGGGAGCTCGTCGGCGGAGCCGAGAATCGGACCGACCTCGACCTCGGAGGCGGGTCCGAAGCTGACGAAGCCGAGCACCTTGAGACCCCAATCGGGGTGATCCCGGATAGTGTCGGCGATCTCGGCTGCCGCCTCGCCCGTGCCGGCGATGACCACCTGTCGATAGTTGTAGCCGCGGCGCCGCACCTGGCGCGCCGCCAAGCGGAGCACGAGAGTCTCACCGACCAGGAAGAGCGCCGCCAGTCCAGCGAAGAGGACCACCAGCAGTCGGCTGATGTGGTCGTAGACCAATGCCGACTGCAACAGGGTCTCGCGCCCTCGAGGGTCCACGTAGCGCAGCTCGTAGCGATAGGTCGAGCCTTCGATCTCCGGCAGGGCGACGCTGTAGTTCGTCATACCCGCCGCCGCGGCCTGCTCCGCGATCAGGCCCATCTCTCCGTCGACCGGCCCGGCGTAGAGGCGGAACGCACCGCCTTCGGTGTGCGCCACGGCGCGCCAGCGCACCATCGTGTCGCTGGTCGAGGGTCGCTCCGTGACCTGCGGCGGCTCGACGGCGCCGATGGCAAACGCTGTGTCGGAGCGGCCGGCGAGCAGGCGGACGTCGAGGCGGAACAGATAGATCGCCAGGACCAGCAGAATCGTTCCCATGGCGGAGAGCCTGACCAGCCCCCAGCACTGGGCGAGGATCGAAGTCGTGCGCTGCGAGCGGTAGCGCGGCGAGAGCAGCAGCAAGACGCCCCAGATCACCAGCATCAGGGGCAGCAACGGCAGGTAGTCGCCGACCGGGTGGAGCGGACCGGTGAGCTCGAGCCGGGGCAGCAGCATGCCGC